>JAILHX010000087.1 GCA_024695565.1 Saccharofermentans sp.
GAAAAACTGATTAACTGATCATTATCATCGAACTCAAAGTTCCAGAAGGACAAGCCGGACAAATAAATATACCCTGACTCGTTTGCCTGAGCAGGCTCTCCGGAATTTTCTATTAATTGGTCAACAGTCATTGTGAGCGGAAAATCAAATCCCAATTTATCACCCCAGGCTGAAGCGTTCTCTGTTTTAACAATAATGCCAATGATTATGCAATCTTTTACTGAACAAGGCGTTTCCATATCCGGAGCAGGAGAAACAACCAGAGTAATACCGCCGACATCTGATGATGCAGATGCTTTGTCTGGATAAATCGTAAACAGCATCGAAAGATCATACTCGTCATCCACTGTATAAAACTGTTCTTCTATTCCGAAAGCTGCGTTACCGTTAGTCCTGATCTCAATATAACAACCGGAATCAGCTAAATCCTGAATGGTGCTTCCGTAGAGTCCTAATAGGATTTCCTTACCATTGATATAACAATGAGCTTCATCGGTCCATGTGTCACTTGCAACCGGTGCAACAGTGGTTTCCTCTGTAGTTGTTTCATCAATAGTTGTCTGAACATCCGTCTCAGCGATCTCGCTTTCTTCAGCGACCGAAGCTTCGGTTGTGACAGCGGGTTCTTCCTCCGGCACTTCCTCAGGCTTCGGCTTACTGTTCATCACTCCAAGAACAACTCCAACTATTGTGCCGACTGCTACTACAGCAGCGATGCTGCCGATCAAAATCTTTGTTTTCATAAGTATCCCTGTTCCTTTCTTTGCTGCTGATGCAGCGATCTTCGTTGCGGCTCCGGCTTTCGAAGCCTGTGATGATGCGGACAGAGATATAAGTTTTGCCGGCATGGGCTTGAAAACCACCTGCTCGGCTTCTTTCATGAATAGCTTGCTCAGGAACGGCAGAGCCATACCGAATAACTTCGTCTTGTTATCTTCTTCATACTTCCCGACCTCCTTCTTGATCTTGTTTCGGGCAAAATTCAGACGGCGGCGTACTGTTCCTTCCGGAACGCCAAGTGTCTCGGCTGTTTCTTTTGTGCTCATCTCGTCAAAGTAGAACAGGATAAGTGTTCTTCTGATGTCATCAGATAAAGATTTCTCGATGATATCCATGACGATTCTTCTTGCATCTGCCGACTCAACGATCGAATCGGGCAGGAAATCTTCAGGAACAGCTTCAACATCTTCAAAGAACTCGTCTTCAACGGTGTCTGTTTTCGAGAGCTTGATACGATCCAGACACTTGTTGGCAGCAATCTTCTTAAGCAAAGCCGCAGCCTTTGTCGTGTCCGTCAGATCCGAATAAGATTCGATGAACGAGACGAACGTATCCTGGACGACGTCTTCAGCATCTGCCTCGTTCTTGAGGAGTGCCATTGCTGTCCAATACACGGACTTGTAGGCTTCGCTATAGATCTTCTCGAGTTCCTTGTCTGTCATCTGACTTGCCTCCTTTCTATCCGCATCTACTTACTTAACGAATAGCAGATGCGAATTGTTCGCTGGTCGGGAAAATTTTTTGGGGTCTGACCTCTATAGTGATCAACTCAGTTCTTCTGCGCTGAATGTGTAGGACTGCCCGTAATCGGCATCAAGGCAGATGGTAACGGTGAAGTCATCAAGATTATAGATGCAGGACCATTCGGTCATATCGTTTTTGTTATGGACTTTATCAAGGATCTCCATAGCTTCCTGCTCAGTTACGATGTGGTCTGTATCGAGGCAGGCATCTATCGTGCCCATTCTCTCATCGGGATCACCCATGTCATAGAATTCGCCGGGGGCAACGACACTGTTAGTGCAGCTCGGGCGTTCCGTTACGACCATCTCGCCGTCGAGCCATTCCACTACGACATATCTGCCGGTTCTGTCGGTAATGAACAGATGGTAGTCGCAGTCTGTATCTGAATGTATATCGTAAGATTCAAGGAATGCCAGGGCCTCATCAACTGATGCGCAGTAATCAAGGATCCCTCTTATGGCACAGAAAACAAGAAGGTCAGGATTGCCTTGGTCCTGATGTGTCTCTTCAAGGCTGAGCTGCAGGATCCCTGCACCGACACCCATCTCGTTCATGCCGTCAACAACAGCGTAAGGCGCAAGTATCATGACGATCCTTCCCAGCGGCGAGTCCGGACTGATGGGGTAGGTATGGCCTACGCCAAAGACACCGATATCTGCCATTCCGATGGATTCATAAGCGCCTTCCGGATGTGAATAGATGAGCAGTGTATCGGTCTCCGGGAAATCAAAATTCCTTCCGAATATGTGATCTCCTTCAGGTGTTACGGCAGCGAAAGCCGCGCACCCGAAATCAAAGTCCGCCTCAAAGGGATTGGGCATGCCATAAAAGTGCTTAGCACAAATCCAGTCCAGAAGTCCGTTGATGTCTGAGGCATTGGAATCAAGCATTGCCTGCGTATCGGTGCATTCATAATTCTTCAAGGTGTAAAGGTCATCGTTGATCTTGTGGATGCTGAGTATTGTGCGGATGTGATTAAAGAACATGATCCCCGGAATGACAATCATGAGACCAAATACAATGGGCAGCACGATCCTCTTTTTGAGCTTAAAGACAAAGCAGATCTCAAAGATAAGCGCGATCACAAAGAGAATGATGCCTGCAGGAATAAAAGGCGTCCAGTCAAAACCGCTGACGGAATCAAGCTCAATGCAGTAAGGAATAACAGGGTCTCTCAGATACTGATGGTAGATCTCGATCTTCTCGGCCTTTTCCTCTTCCGTGTAGTTGTTCTCAGGATCGCTCAGTCTCTCATAAAGGAAATCGTCGTAAAGCCTGTACAGACTCTCGATGGTTTCCTGATATTCAGCATCATCCACGGCTCTTAACCTGCCCTGAATGGTGATATGACTTGCAGTCATCGAAAAGTACATGTCCTTTTCTTTCTCGCTTAAGGCTGACAGATCAACCAGGATAAACGCAAAGTCGTCATCACTGCTAACATCGCCCAATACCTGCAGTGCCTTATCCTCGATATCTATGTTGTCATAATAAACAAAAACGTCTGTTCTGACGGTCTTTCCAAGATCTTCCGGCTGGATGTTCTTGTAATCAAATTCCTTGCTGAACAGCGAGAGAAACCAGCCGCCAAAAAATCCTGCCAAAACTAACAGGACCCCTATCAGCATCACGATTGCCGTAATGATTATCGCCTTTTTATTTCTCTTCTTCATACACCCTTGAACAGCGGATAATCTAAGCTGGTTACCGAAAACTAATTTATAATATCATTTTTTCACACATAATCTCAATGCTCCATCACCCAGGCAAATGCCTTTGCCGTGCGGATGTCAAAGTCCTTGAAATGATTGCCTTCATTCCATTCGAGAATCGTGTCATAGCCTTGCTTCTCAAGGAATGAATGAAGCGCTCTGATCTTATCCCCCACGGTTGCCATGACAGGATTGCGCGTCTTCTCTTCCCTGTCTCCCAGGCTGAGATAGACTGTTTTGCACAGGGGTTTTGTTTCTTCAATATTTTCGAGAAATTGAGGGAACCAGACTGACGGGGATGCCGCTGCGACGCCTGCGAATCTGTCTGTCTGAGCTGATGCCCAGAGTGCGAAGAGCCCTGCCAGCGAATAACCTCCGATGTAATACTTTCTGCCGTCATCAGCGCAAAGTGACAAGACCTCCTCGAGCGTATCGGCAGCGCCGTCGCCGAAGTCCTCATTCCCGAACACGGCAGGCGCATTCCAGGGCGACAGATCATGGTTCCAGTCGTTGACTTTAACAGCTATAAGATGGCAGTCCTTGCCGGAGAGTTCATGTATCCTATTGTATTCATGCTCAATGCCAGTGAGGTCATGATCATCAACAGGCTGTATGAGACAGATACCGGCTTCCTGATCTCCGAATTCGTAAGTCTTCATGGTGGTTTATGAGTTAAATCCGCTCAGGTCCTTTATGACCTCGCCCGCGATTATCAGTCCTACAACAGACGGAACGAAAGCAGTGGAGCCCGGGATATCCCTTCTCTCAGTGCATTTGCGCTCGGCGCCGGGCGGACAGATGCAGTGCGCCCTGCAGCTTATGGACATGTCCTCGATGGGGCACGTGGGCTCTTCCCTGGAGTAAACGACCTTAAGGGACTTGATGCCCCTCTTCCTGCATTCGCGGCGCATTACCTTTGCCAAAGGGCATATCGAAGTCTTGTAGATATCAGCCACTTCAAAGGCCGTAGGATCGAGTTTGTTGCCCGCACCCATGCTGCTTATTATGGGCGTACCCGTCTTGTCAGCCTGCATGACGAGCTCGAGTTTTCCTGTAACGGTGTCGATCGCATCGATAACATAATCGTATTCATCGAAGTTGAACTGATCCGCGGTATCAGGCATATAGAACGTCTTGAATGTGCGGACAACGCAGTCAGGATTGATATCGTGGATCCTCTCTTCTGCGACGTCGACCTTGTATTTCCCGACAGTCTTTCTGGTTGCTATTATCTGACGGTTTATATTTGTAAGACACACTTTGTCATCGTCTATCAGGTCTAAAGCACCTACGCCGCTCCTGGCCAGAGCCTCCACGGCATATCCTCCGACACCACCGATGCCGAACACGGCGACACGGGCATCCTTAAGTTTATCCATGCCCTCATGTCCAAGCAGCAACCGCGTTCTGGAAAACTGATCAAGCATTGTTTTATTCTCCGTTCAAAGTCCCGCGGCAGTCTCCCCCGGGCGATTAGTAAAGGTATTATACCAGCCACTGGTTCATTCCTGCACCCGCATCTTCATTCGGGCGCTCCACGAACCCGAGCTTTGCATAGAAAGGTTCCTTCCCCTTGGCCGAATTAAGATTCAGGTTCACTATATAGCCCGGCTCAATATCGTCCTTTATCCTTTGGATGACAGCCTCAACAAGTTTCTTCCCTATTCCCTGTCCCTGATACTCGGGAACAACGATCACGTCTGACAGGAAAGCTACATACCCGCCGTCCCAGGACAACCTGACAACGCCGATAGCTCTGTCATCGTCTCTCACGCAAAGAACCATATAAGCGTTCTCCACACATTTCTTTGCTTCCTCGAGCGGGAAAAGCCTCCACCCGACCTTTTCTCGCAATTCCAGGTATTCTTCAGGTGAAATGTAATCCTCGTATCTGATCATGTCTGATATCCTTTGTTCCTTTTTTCCGCGGCTGGGGTATTTTTGGGGGAGCCCGCGGACAAAAAGATTATAGCATCAATTGCAACCCGCCATGGTGGTTTTACAAATCAGATATAGCAATGCTGGAAGTGCGAATCCGTAGTAATTATGATCTCGCCGTCTTTTTCGATCTTATCTGCAAAGTATTCCTTGATCTTCTTCTCGTTGGCAGAGAAGAACTTTGCGTGCAGTTCGTTTCTTCGCTGGAAGCACTCGAAAATATCGTCAACGTTAACAAAACGGAACGAGTTGTGCAGTTCGATCGTCTCAACCTTCGCAAAATACTTTCCTAACATCTCCATATATGCGTCGTGCTCCGCAAGGCTTGCTGCGATCTTCTCATCAAGAAAATCCTCCTCGATGCCGGCTTCGCACATCGCGTGCTTCAGGAACATATCCCATACTGTTACTTCAGGTCCGTTGATGGAGAAGAAACCATCCTTGTCCAAAACCATGCTTGCCTTCTCTACGATAGCTTCGATATTCCGGACCTCATTGTCGATATAGTGTGCAATGATGCGGTCGTACTTCTGCTCGTTATCGATCTTCTCCCACGAAGCAGCTTTATCGAGGTCTGCATAAACGAGGTCGATCACTACATCCTTAGGAAGCGATCCCTTGTTCTCTGCTATGTACTTCTCGAAATCTTCAGCCCAGCTGCCCGGCAGATCGTATGCGTAGATCTTTGTGCCTTCGGGAATGATGTCCCAGTTGTTTCGCCAGATCTTGGAAAATCCGCAGCCGAGATCCAGAACTTTCGAGCCCGCTACAAAGTCCATCGTCCTGAAGATCTGAACATACCAGTCTTCGCTGATGGTGCGCTGCAGTGATTTCCAGTGAGCAAGGTCTGCTGCCTGGTCCAGCGTTACGTTCTGAACGATCCTTGCAACGTCGTCCCAGTCGAGAGCATCTTCCTTCTGCGCGAGTGTCCTGTTGATCGCATTGATAACCATATCGATCTTGTAACGCTTCTCTTCCATTATCACAAGCTGCATCCTGAGCGCTTCTTCGATGTCCTTTGCGTCACCAGAGGTGAGGTTATCGCGGATCTCTTCCAGAGAGAAACCGATCCGCTTCAGAGCTACGATCTTCTCTAAGATCTGAAGGGCTTCCTTGTCGTAGAGACGGTAGTTTCCATCGGAATACTCCGTGGGCTTAAGCAGGCCCTTTTCATCGTACAGGCGTACTGCCTTCTGGGATACTCCGGCCTTCTTTGCGATCTCTCCTGATGTCATTTTGTCATCCATTTTTATGACCTCCTGTCTGTTTGATAACCCCATCCTAAAGGGTTCCCTAAGGGGAGAGTCAAGGGGGATACAAAAGACTTTTTCAGGTGTTTCATTTTTCGAGAATTCATATCATTCAGGATATCAGACGCATTATGAGAATCCTGACAATTTGTTTTAAGGAAAAATCCAAGCAGGAATCGAGTTCAATCAAGTTCCCTGGTTGTTATCGCAGCATCTTCCGGCTGATTCTTAACGGCTATCTGGAACGCGTCCTCATAAACGAGCTCACCCGGAATCTCATCTGTCTCGGAAACATAGAGCTTTACTCCGTACTTATTGCACATCTCACGGTAGAACGTCATCTGATTCCAGATGTCCTTTGCTTCCGCGCTGTCCTTGAACCACGTGATGGCACCGTCAGGATTGTCCTTCTCATAGAACGGAGGAACAGGCAGAACTTTCTCGAAATACTCCCTGTTGCGCCAGTATTCCTTCTCCTCTTCTTCAGTCAGCATCTTGCTCTCCACGAGCTTATATGTAGCCGTAAAGATGCCCCTGGGCTGCTTGGTGATGTAAGCATAGTCTTTCGTGTGTATTCTGTAGTACTTCATGTTATCCCCCGTAACCTTATGAATCGCAATCTGTCAGCCCATTCTCGACAGCAGGAAATCCGGTGCTTCTCCGATAATGACGTCATCAGTTACATCGATCACGTCGCAACCATTTTTCTTGTATTCGTTCACGAAAATATCCTCGCTCTCGAAAATGATTTCCTTCCCGTACCACGCTTTATCAGATTGAGGAGTCAGCTCCAGATAAACTGTTTTGTCCTCCAGGCAGAAGGTCAGAAC
>JAILHX010000106.1 GCA_024695565.1 Saccharofermentans sp.
TTCATCAGACGAATAGTAAGCCTCGCTCCAGTCATCGGCATCCTTGTAGCTCTCCGCGCCCTTCTTCTCGGCATACTCTGCCAGAGCCTCAGGACCGAAGCTCTTTCCTCCCACGCATCCCGTGCAGTTCAATACAAAAACGGAGATAAGCAATGCCGATACCAGTACTTTAGTGTGTTTCATATTCAAGGCTCCTTAAATATTCACATATGTCTTAATATTGTCAGACAAACCAAAAAAAACTCAACTTTCATCAAAAAGTCTCAAATTAGGCCCCTTTTTTCGAAATCTCATCAAGTCACCCGCGCAAAAGCTTTATAGACTGATTTTAGCACTTATCCGCCGCACCTTTTGTAATCTAATTATGAACTAAACCAACGCTTTAAAGGTCACTGTGAAAATCAAAGAACAAGCCCGGACATGTGCCCGGGTCTGTAACTCAGTCATCACTAAGATATCTTACATATCTTCCGGCAGATCCAGATCAAACTCCTTGCTGAGGTCGGCCACTATTCGAGTTCTATAATCGTCGGATCAAGCAAGAAATCGTATATATTAACCATAAGTATTCCAGCTTCGTCATAGTGAGGAGATATCATATCTCCGGTTACTACAATCCTCTTAAATGAATCCTTGACCTTACCAAAAGGCCGCGTTTCCTGGAAGCGTTTATCTTCATCAGGCAGAGAATATGCTGACTGTATATAGTATCTGGATGATCCTTTGTTACAAACGAAATCGATTTCCAACTGCTTACGCTGCTGCTTACCGTTTGCATCAAGCTCTACAACCGGAACGACTCCGACATCAACGTTATATCCCCTCATCCTCAGTTCGTTGTATATTACATTCTCCATGGAATGAGTCGGTTCCATCTGTCTGAAGTTGATACGGACATTACGGAGTCCCAGATCACTGAAATAATACTTTTTGGGCGTATCAATGTATGATTTGCCCTTAATGTCATATCGCATTGCAGCCTCCACAAGGAAAGAGTCCTCAAGGTATCCTATATACTTCTGAATTGTTGGACCGGTAATTTTCGAGTGCTTAACTGTCTTAAATGTCCGTTGAAGTTTCTCGGGATTGGTCAATGATCCTATTGAAGAAGACAATATATTGAGCAGATCTTCAAGTTCACCCACATTTCTAATTTTATGTCGCTTAATGATATCTGACACGTATATCTCACTATACAGGTTTGACAGAAGATCAGCCCTATCACCATTATCCCGAGAAAGAACTACTAACGGAATGCCGCCATAAGTCATATACTGCGACAATCCTTCATACTTATCTCCATGAAACACAGACATGAACTCGGCGAAACTCAACGGGAACATGTGTATTTCATCACCACGCCCGGAAAACTCTGTAATAATATCTTTCGAAAGGAACTTCGCATTACTTCCGGTAACGAAAAGCTCCATATTCCTATTACGCAAATAACCATTAAGAACCGATTCAAAGGAGTCCATCAGCTGAACTTCATCAAGAAGCAGATAGTACTTATCGTTGTCGACACACCGGCTTTTGATGTAGTTCATAAACTTCTTGGGATCTACTTTTATGTCCTCTTTTTGAAGCCTGATTATGTCCTCTCCAATCAGATTCAAGTCTTCTGCAGAGTCAAAAGCGAACCTGATTATGTGGTCTTCGTTAACACCATTTTCGAGCAGGTAATCATAGAACAATGTGTTCAGTAAAAATGATTTGCCGCACCGCCTTACTCCTGTTATGACTTTAACCTGACCATTTCCAATTCGATTGATCATCTTTGAAAGATAGAAATCGCGTTTAATTTCCATAATGAACCTCTGTAATGGATTTGTGTCATATATGACAGTTTTCCATTCTACGATAAATCATTAATACAGATGAGTCAACACTCCAGAATGGATTTCTGTCATTATTGACGTTTTTCCATTGCGCGCGCGGCAGTCTTTTTCCAAGAACCCAAAGTCTCACTTTTGCCAAAAAACTCTCAAATTATAAAGGAGTCACCGTAAAGGCAACTCCTATATGGTGGGAAGAGGTGGATTCGAACCACCGAAGTCGAAGACGACAGATTTACAGTCTGTTCCCTTTGGCCGCTCGGGAATCTTCCCATGTTGTTGATTGTTAGTGTATGTGGTGGGCCTTCGGGGACTCGAACCCAGGACCCGCCGGTTATGAGCCGGATGCTCTGACCAACTGAGCTAAAGGCCCACGTAAAACACTACGGTGCTTTTCTCAAAGCGCTTGATTAGTATAAATATAAAGGGCGGGTTAGTCAAGCGGAAATTTAACTTATTCCGAATGACTTTCCCGCCCCATTATAAATTACTTTGCAGTAATGTAACCCTTGGCTGTCAGAAGCTCTGCAGAGAGCATTCCGCCGCCGGCAGCGCCTCTTAAAGTATTATGTGAGAGGCAGCAGAACTTGTAGTCGAAGATGTTGTCTTCTCTGAGTCTTGCTACGGATACGCCCATGCCATTCTCGAAGTTTGCATCGAGCTTAGGCTGAGGACGGTTATCTTCTGCGATGTACTGCAGGAAGTGCTTGGGTGCAGAAGGCAGACCGAGCTTAACTGCTTCGCTCTCGTAATTGTTCCATACCTCGATCATCTCTTCCATGGAAGGCTTGTTCTCGAAGGATACGCTTACTGCGGCAGTATGTCCTTCCTGAACAGCTACTCTGTAGCACTGAGCGGAGATAACGGGATTTGCTGCAAGCTCGATGTGATCACCTGCAAGCTTACCCCAGACCTTGAGAGGCTCCTTCTCGGACTTCTCCTCTTCTCCGCCGATGTAAGGGATTACATTGCCGACCATCTCAGGCCAGTCTGCAAATGTCTTACCGGCACCGGAGATTGCCTGATATGTGCATACTGAGATCTGCTTGATACCGTTCTTGAGGAAAGGTGTGAGAGCAGGAACATAGCTCTGGATGGAGCAGTTGGGTTTAACTGCGATGAATCCTCTCTGAGTACCGAGTCTCTTTCTCTGTGCCTCGATAAGACCTGCATGATCTGCGTTTACTTCAGGGATGATCATCGGAACATCTTCTGTCCATCTGTTTGCAGAGTTATTGGATACGACAGGTGTCTCGAGCTTGGCGATCTTCTCTTCAAGAGCCCTGATCTCGTCCTTCTTCATATCAACGGCGCAGAAAGTAAAATCGATCTGCTTGCAGTATTCTTCTATATTATCCGTACCGTATACTACAAGGTTCTTTACGTATTCCGGCATGGGAATATCAAGCTTCCAGCGGGAACCGCATGCTTCCTCGTAGGTCTTGCCTGCAGATCTGGGTGATGCGCAAACCGCAACACACTCAAACCAGGGGTGATTCTCAAGCAGCGTTACGAAACGCTGTCCTACGTAGCCTGTAGCGCCAATTACGCCGACTCTCAGCTTCTTTTCCATTTCAAATAATCTCTACTTTCTTAACTTATTCTGTCCGCGCACCGCGCACAGTTGTCTACGACCTGTGCACTATACTAACACAATGACTTTTTTATAACAAGCGCATCAGGTACAAAAATCGTTCATTTCCCTATGATAAAATGTAACAAGATTAACAATGCGGAGATGAAGACCTTGCAAACCTTTCCGATACTGGATCAATACAGTAATTACATGCTTGCGGCTCTCGGAAGATCCGAGCTTACCGTCAAGGAGTATTCGTATGACATTATATGTTTTGCAAGGTTCTATATGCAGGACCACTGCCTTGTCCCGGCGGATACCACTTTCGAGGAGATAGATGTGTCTCATGTCGGTATCGACATGCTGAACAAGGTTACAACGGATGATCTTCTGGCCTTCATAATATGGCTGTCGAGGAACAGGAAGCAGTCCAATGCCGCACGCGCGAGACATGTTGCTTCCCTGAGGAGTTTTTTCAAGTATCTGTATAACAAGAAGCACCTGATAGACCAGAACCCTGCATATGACCTTGAGTCACCCAAGATAGGCAAGCGTCTGCCCAAGTATCTTACACTCGATCAGAGCCGGGAACTGCTGGAAACAGCGTACAACTCCCCTCATGATTCGAACGAGCGCGATTACTGCATGCTGACGCTGTTCCTTAACTGCGGTATGCGTCTGGCAGAGCTCCGGGGCATCGATACCGACGATATCCACGATACGACTCTGACCGTAATCGGTAAGGGCAACAAGGAGCGCACCATATACCTTAATGAAGCATGTCTTACTGCAATCAGTGACTGGATGGAGAAGCGCGCTACCATGAAGATCAAGCC
>JAILHX010000118.1 GCA_024695565.1 Saccharofermentans sp.
AAGGTGCCGGAGCTTTTGGAAGGAGCATTGAAATTCGGCATCAAACCCGGACTTGAGCGCATCAGCAATCTGATGAACCTTCTTGGAAACCCACAGGACAGTTTTAAGTCTATACATATCGCAGGAACAAACGGAAAAGGTTCTGTTGCAACTTATATCTCAACCATAATGGCTGTAAGTGATAAGAAGGTAGGAGTATTTACTTCACCTTACTTAGAACGCTTCGGCGAGAGGATCAGGATAATCGACGGACGTGACGGCCTTACGAAGTTTTTAGAAGACGATTCTTATGGTGAGATTTCTTCTTCTGACCTCGAAAAGTATTCTGAAATGGTAAGACAGGCAAGAAGCAGGATGCTTGAAGAAGGTCTGTGCGACGAGCCTACTGAATTCGAACTTATTACCGCTATATGCTTCCTTTATTTTGCAGACCGGAAGATAGATGTTGCAGTCCTTGAAGTGGGTCTCGGAGGCCGTCTTGATTCCACGAACATAATAAGAAACCCTCTGGTTACGGTGATCACCGCTATCGGTTTAGACCACACAGGTGTTCTCGGCAATACGATATCCGAGATCACAGGCGAGAAGGCCGGAATATTAAAAGAAGGTGCTCCTTGTGTAGCTTTCGATCCTGGCCTCATGATCCTTCCGGATGACATGAAGAATGACGTAAGAAAGACTCTCATTTCCAAGGCATCAAAGAAGAATATCGACATTACTTTTGCAGGAAGCAAAGAAGCTTTTGACAGTGCCGAGTTTACAGAAGACGGCAGGATGAGATTTAAGTACGATGGTGAGACTTATGTAACTGCTTTAAACGGAAAGCATCAGATAGGAAATGCCATCACGGCTATAGAAGCTGCCAGAAAGTGCGGCGTGACCGGAACTGATATCCTCGAAGGAATAACCCTTGCAAGATGGAAGTGCAGAGCTGAGATCTTAAGCCTTGATCCCGTGGTAATTATAGACGGCGGTCACAATCCCCAGGGTGCATTAAGCCTTGGCGGAGCAATGAACGATATGCTCGGCGGTTCTTTAAGGGGCAAACCTGTAAGAATTCTCATGGGCGTTATGCAGGACAAGGATGTAACAGGGATCCTCGAAGCCTATAAAACATGCGGTATAAACATAGTCAGTGCCGTCACGGTAACGCCTGATAATCCCAGAAGCGAACCTGCCGATATTCTCGCGAAAAAAATCGAACATGTGTATAATGTTTCCGAAGATTTGGTGGTATGCCCAGATGCCATAGAAGGCGCCAGGGCTGCCTATGAGAAATCCGTCAAAGACGGCTATGTCCTTCTTGCGACAGGATCACTTTATCTTGCGGGCCAGATCAGGTCCACGTTGAAAGGATTGACCGAATGCACGACTACTTAAGCTTATGCATGATGATTCAGCCTATTAATGAGTCCAGCCTCATTCTTTTTGACGTGAGCAATGAAGAGAAGGCCAGGATAGTCCGTCAGTTCAACAGAGCTCTCCAGAATTCACAGGGCGACGGTACGGACGTTGCGCAGATATTCTTAAAGCCCCTTATCTCACAGTATCAGAAGTGGGGCGATCCCGCATTGATCTTCGGTCTCTGCCTCGCCAGGGAAGGCCAGTTCAAGAGAGCTGAAGGAAGTCTTGTTTTCGCGATCCAGGGCGTACTTGGTACAGAGCAGTATCTTACGATCGCTCAGGAAGCATTAAGAATGGTCAGAGAGGATATCAAGAATCCTCCGGCAGATCTTCCGCCTGCAGATATCGCAGGCAAGCTCAAGAGTGCACAGATGGCTCAGGGGTCATCTCCTGCAGCCAGAGCAAACTTCCAGGCGCCGATCCTTATGAAGGCGCAGAAGACTTCCGAAGCACCTCAGATGGCATCTTCAAAAGAGAGAAGAGATATCATGATGCGTTCGGGCGGAGTTGCCGATGAGCTTCCTGATGATTCAATAGATATTGAGGATATAAAATCTCCCAGAGAGAGAATGAAAACTTTGGTGATAATCGGCGTCGTAATTCTGTCAATGTTACTAGTGACGATACTTATCATATTTGGTATTATTCCTCTGGTAAAACAGATAGAGTCCGGCGGGGACGCGCAAGACAGACTTGAATATCTGTATGGCGAGTTCCGCAAGAACAGATACGATCCTGAAGTATCAGCCATCGTAAGTGCTTATGAATCAAGCTACGGCACGATATTTGCCCCTTCACAGGCATCGGATACTTCTTCTGCGGAGAGTATGACAGACACATCTGATACATCTTCAACTGAGACTGAACTCACGGCATATCTGGCTGAGACAACAGCAGGAGAAGAGACAACCACAGAAGGGGAAGAGACAGCTGAAGGCGAGATGACGGCTGAAGGAGATACGGAAGAATGAACTACATAAGTACAAGAGGATTTGAAGGAAAGTTTTCTTCAAGCGAAGCGATCATCAGAGGCATCGCTCCTGATGGAGGCCTCTTTGTTCCCGAGACTATTCCGCAGCTCACAAAAGAAGATCTCGAAGCAATGCAGACGATGGAGTTCTATCAGCTCTCTGCATTCGTTCTTTCCAAGTTCCTTACAGATTTTACCGAGGAAGAACTCCTCGATTATACAAGACAGGCTTATGCCGAAGAGAAGTGGGGCGAGAATCCCATTCCTCTCGTTCAGATGAACGAATATAACGACAGGGAATATATCTTAGAGCTCTGGCACGGACCTACGTGCGCATTCAAGGATGTTGCACTCCAGCTCCTGCCTCATCTCATGACGGCTTCTGCAAAGAAGACAGGTACACATAAGAAGATCTGCATCCTTACGGCTACATCAGGTGATACAGGCAAGGCTGCACTTGAAGGCTTCAAGGACCTTCCCGGAACAGAGATCATCGTATTCTATCCGACAGGCGGCGTATCCGAAGCACAGAAGCTCCAGATGACGACAACGGGCGGATCCAATACTCACGTTATCGCTGTCAACGGATGCTTTGATGATGCACAGACAGGTGTTAAGAGGATCTTCGTTGATATGGAATTTGCCATTACTCTTGATGATCATGATACGATGCTCTCATCTGCAAACTCCATTAACTGGGGAAGATTAGCACCTCAGATCGCTTACTATGTATATTCATATGTTGAATTATTGAGAAAAGGCAAGATCGATCTTACCGAGTCTTTCAACATCGTTGTTCCTACGGGCAACTTCGGTAATATCCTTGCTGCATGGTTTGCAAAGCAGATGGGCATTCCCGTTCACAAGCTTATCTGCGCTTCCAACCGCAATAAGGTATTATGTGACTTCTTCTCCAGCGGTACTTATGACCGCAACAGGGAATTCTATAAGACATCATCACCTTCGATGGATATTCTTATCTCTTCGAATCTCGAGAGACTTCTTTTCGAGATCGCTGACAAGGATCCTGCAAAGGTTACAGACTGGATGAGAAAACTCAATGACGAGGGCAAGTACAGTGTCGACAAGGATACACTGAAGGCATTGCAGAGACTCTTTGTCGGAGGCTTTGCCGATGAGACAGGCGTTTTGAAGACGATCCTTGAAGTCTACGACCGTACAGACCACGTTATCGATCCTCATACCGCCGTAGGTTTTAATATCTACGGAAGATACCATCAGAGATCGGGCGACGAGAGCAAGACGGTATTTGTTTCTACAGCATCACCGTTCAAGTTCGCACCGGCAGTTATGGAAGCGCTTAGAGGTACCGGTTATTCCAACGATAAGGATATACCCGATATCATCGCCGAACTTGCCGAAGAGAGCGGTCTTGAAGTTCCCCAGTCTATCGCCGAACTGCCGTCTCTTGAAGTAAGGCATAAGGACGTTATCGAGAAGGAACAGATGATGAGCATGGTGCGCAAGATCCTTCTTGATTGATTTGCAATCTAAGGCTTTTTCTCCCGTAGAAAAAGCCTTTTTTATAAACAGGGGGTTAAAGACATGAAACGTTATTTGGTATTGGAGAACGGAAACGTTTACGAAGGCGAAGCAATGGGTGCCGAAGGCAGTGTCATTTCCGAGATCGTATTTACGACTGCGATGACAGCTTACTTAGAGACACTGACGGATCCCAGCTACAAAGGACAGGCTGTAGTTCAGACCTTCCCCCTGATAGGCAACTACGGAATAATCACTCCCGATATGGAGAGCTCGAAAGTCAATGTCTCAGGCTATATCGTAAGAGAAGCTTGCGATCTTCCTTCCAACTTCAGATGTGAGAAGGATCTCGATACATTCCTTAAGGAACAGGGAATTCCGGGTCTTAAGGGAATCGATACGAGAGCTCTTACAAAGTGCTTAAGAGAATCAGGCACGATGAACGGTGCGATCTGCAACTCCCCTGATGAGTTCTCTATTGATGAGATCAAGGCATATAAGATCAAGGATCCTGTTGAGGAAGTTACGACACCTGAAGAAAAAGTCGTAGAGCCTCAAGGAGAACTTAAGTTTAAGATCGCGATGTTCGACTTCGGAATCAAGGGCAACATCACAAGAGAACTTGCAAAGAGAGGATGCGAAGTTCATCTTCTTCCCGCAGATACAAGTGCTGATAAGGTAAGAGAACTTGCACCTGACGGAATCTTCCTGTCAAACGGCCCGGGAGATCCGGAAGACAACATAAAGGCTATTGAGACCATGAAGGATCTCAAGGACAGCGGCATCCCGATCATGGGCATCTGCCTGGGTCACCAGATCCTAGCTCTTGCACACGGTTTTCAGACATCCAAGCTCAAGTACGGTCACAGAGGTGCGAACCACCCTGTTAAGAATCTTGAGACAGGCAAGGTATACATCACATCACAAAACCACGGTTATCAGGTCGTAAGTTCTTCGATCGATCCTGAGGTTGCAAAAGAATACTTTGTTAATGTTAACGACGGAACAAACGAAGGAATCAAGTATATCGGCAAGCCCGCTTACTCGGTACAGTTCCACCCGGAAGCATGCGGCGGACCGAAGGATACGGAATTCCTTTTCGACACATTTATAAACATGATGGAAGACAGGGGGAACAAGTAATATGCCATTAGATAAAACCATTAGAAAAGTTCTTGTAATAGGTTCCGGTCCTATCGTGATCGGACAGGCCGCAGAATTCGATTACGCAGGCACACAGGCCTGCAGAGCACTTCGTGAAGACGGCATCGAGATAGTTCTCCTCAATTCCAATCCTGCTACCATCATGACCGACAAGTCGATGGCAGATAAGATCTATATCGAGCCTCTGACACTTACAACAGTCAAGAGAATAATCGAGACAGAAAGACCTGACTCGATCCTCTCCGGCCTTGGCGGACAGACAGCCCTGACACTCTGCATGCAGCTTGCAAAGGAAGGATTCCTTGAATCACACGGCGTTAAGCTCCTTGGCTCTTCACCCGAATGTATCGATAAGGCTGAAGACCGTCAGATGTTCAAGGACACGATGGAATCGATAGGCCAGCCCTGCATCCCTTCGAAGGTCGTAACGACAGTAGAAGATGCTCTGGATTTTGCTGAAGAAATAGGTTATCCGGTTATCGTAAGACCTGCCTTCACATTAGGAGGAACGGGCGGCGGAATCGCAAACAATAAGGATGAACTCTATGAGACTGCAAGAAACGGACTTGCATTATCTCCTATCACTCAGGTCCTCATCGAGCGCGGAATCGCAGGATGGAAAGAGATCGAGTTCGAAGTAATAAGAGATAAGGACGGCAACGTTATCACGGTCTGCTCGATGGAGAACTTGGATCCCGTCGGCGTACACACCGGTGACTCCATCGTTATCGCTCCTGCGGTAACTCTTTCGGACAAAGAATATCAGATGCTCAGAACAGCATCACTTAACATCATTGAAGCTCTGGGCGTAGAGGGCGGATGCAACTGCCAGTTTGCGCTTAACCCTGACTCATTCGAGTATGCGGTAATCGAAGTTAACCCGAGAGTTTCAAGATCATCTGCTCTCGCATCCAAAGCAACGGGTTATCCTATCGCAAAGGTTGCAACAAAGATCGCGATCGGTTACAGGCTCCACGAGATCGTTAATGCGGTAACAGGCCACACATATGCTGCTTTTGAGCCTGCACTAGACTACGTTGCAGTTAAGTATCCGAAGTGGCCTTTTGACAAGTTCGTATATGCAAAGAGAGATCTGGGCACACAGATGAAGGCTACAGGCGAAGTCATGTCTATCTCCGATTCGTTCGAGAGTGCCCTCATGAAGGCCGTAAGAGGCGCAGAGATCTCTGCTGATACACTGCACCTTGCAAAGATGGAAGAAGTATCTGATGAAGATCTCATGCCTAACTGCATCAAGCCTACTGACGAGAGACTCTTCTATGTTGCTGAAGCTATCAGAAGAGGAATTGATATCAGCGAGATCAATAAGCAGACAAAGATAGATATGTGGTTCCTTGCAAAGATCAGGAACCTTATAGAATTTGAGAAAGACATCACCGGAAAAGAGATCTCTTTTGATGAATACGTAAAGGCAAAGAAATTAGGTTTCACCGACAAGGCGATCGCAAGGATCACAGGAAATCCCGTTACATATGAGCTCAAACCTACGTTTAAGATGGTCGATACGTGCGCAGGCGAGTTCGAAGCACATACGCCTTACTTCTACGCTACATTCAATACCCCGGAAGCCGGCGGTGAGAATGAAGCAGACTTCGAGAAGGCAGGCGATAAGGACAAGAAGACAGTAATCGTATTCGGTTCAGGCCCGATCAGGATCGGTCAGGGAATCGAGTTCGACTACGCTGCTGTTCACTGCGTACACGCGCTCCGTAACTTAGGCTACAGAGTAGTTATCGTAAACAACAACCCTGAGACGGTATCCACAGACTTCGACACGGGCGACAGACTCTACTTCGAGCCTCTGACACCTGAGGACGTAATGAACATCGTTCATCAGGAGCAGCCCTTCGGCGTAGTAGTCGCATTCGGAGGTCAGACTGCCATCAAGCTTACGAAAACTCTTTCCGAGAACAATATAAACATCATCGGAACCTCTGCAGATTCGATCGATATGGCAGAAGACCGCGAGAGATTCGATGAGCTTTTAGAGCGCCTCGGAATCGCAAGACCTAAGGGCTTCTCAGTACTTACGTTAGAAGAAGCACTTAAGGCTGCAAACTCACTTGAATATCCTGTGCTCTTAAGACCTTCTTACGTTCTCGGCGGCCAGAACATGATCATTGCCTTCAACGACGAAGACGTAAATGAGTACATGAGGATCATCCTCGCACAGGGCATCGAGAATCCTGTCCTCATCGATAAGTACATCCAGGGCAGGGAGATCGAAGTCGACGCTATCTACGACGGTAAGGACGTATTGATCCCGGGCCTCATGGAGCACGTTGAGCGTGCAGGAATCCATTCCGGTGACTCTATTGCTATGTATCCTGCAAAGCATATCTACGACGATATGTATAAGAAGCTCACTGATACTACGATCGCGCTCTGCGACGGACTTAAGTCAACGGGTATCGTTAATATCCAGTACATCGTTAAGGACAACAGGATCTATGTTATCGAGGTCAACCCGAGAGCATCAAGAACCGTTCCTTACATGAGCAAGGTAACGGGCATCCCGATGGTAGACGTTGCCATCGAAGTAAGTCTCGGAACACCTCTTGCGGACATGGACTACGGCACGGGATTCTACAGACAGTCTCCTTATACCGCAGTCAAGGTCCCTGTATTCTCATTCGAGAAGCTCACGGACGTTGATACGCAATTGGGACCTGAGATGAAGTCTACGGGTGAAGTCTTAGGTGTCGGCAGAAACCTCTCAGAGGCTTTGTATAAGGGTCTTGTTGCAGCAGGTTACAAGATGTATAAGCGCGGCGGTGTATTCATCACCGTCAGAAATTCAGACAAGCCTGAGATCGTTGAGATCGCCAAGAAGTTCGATTCTATGGGCTTCAAGCTCTACGCTACAAACGGCACTGCAGAAGCATTGAGACAGGCAGGAATGGAAGTTACCGCAGTATCTAAGATCCACGAGTCTGATGAGAACAATACGATGTCCTTGATCGAGAGCGGCAAGATCAACTACATCATCTCAACATCTGCAAAGGGAAGGCTCCCTGCAAGAGACTCCGTTAAGCTCCGCCGCCGTGCGGTCATGCTCGGCATTCCCTGCCTTACGGCTGTTGATACAGCAGACGCTCTTGCTGATTCACTCATGAGCCATTTCTCCGAGATCAATACTGAGCTCGTAGACATCAACAACATGCGTGACAAGAGACGTAAGATCAACTTCATCAAGATGCAGGGCGCAGGCAACGATTACATCTACATCGACTGCATGGAGAGCATGGTATCTTCACCGGAATCTCTGTCGGTATACATGAGTGACAGACACTTCGGTGTAGGCGGTGACGGCATCGTTCTCATAGCTCCTTCAAAGGTTGCAGACTGCCGGATGATCATGTTCAATCTGGACGGTTCCGAAGGCATGATGTGCGGTAACGCGATAAGATGCGTTGCTAAGTATATGTACGACGAGCGCGGACATAAGAAGAGACACATGAAGATCGAGACGAAGAGCGGTATCAAGACTCTCGAACTCATGACATCAGGCGGTGTCGTTGTAAGAGTTAAGGTAGATATGGGCAAGGCAGAACTTTATCCGCCTAAGATCCCCTGCACACTTAAGGGTGATACGGCTGTCAACGTTCCGGTAAATATAGACGGTGATGAATATAAGATCACTGCAGTTTCAATGGGTAATCCCCACGCTGTCGTATTCACCGATCTCGTTGACGTTATGGATCTCAACACTATCGGACCTAAGTTCGAATACGCAACAGAGATCTTCCCCGAGAGAGTCAACACAGAGTTCGTCAAAGTCATCGACGACCACACACTCAAGATGAGAGTATGGGAGAGAGGCTCAGGCGAGACAATGGCTTGCGGAACAGGTGCCTGCGCAACGGTAGTTGCAGCATGTGAGAACGGTTACTGCAGGAAGGGCGAAGATATCAGAGTTATCCTCAAGGGCGGCGAGCTCATCATCAACTACACTGATGACACTGTCTTCATGACAGGCAACTGCGCCAAGGTTTTCGAGGGCTCCATGGAGGTTTAATGGAACCGGAAAACAGACGCTTCAAAGCAGCGGTTTTCGACATGGACGGACTGATCCTCGATTCAGAGAGGACAGTACTTACATGCTGGGAAAAGATCGGTGAGAAATACGGCTTTAAAGATATCGTGACTTACGGTATCAGTGTTATCGGCAAGAATAAGAAAGCTACAATAGCCGAGTTTGAGAGAGTATACGGCCAGCCCGGCGACCGCTATGAGCGCGAACTTCGTGTGATGTATAACGAACTTGCCGCGCAAGGCAAAGTGCCGCTCAAGCCTCATACGATCGAACTTCTGAGCGCGATGAAAAATGCAGGCATGAAGACCGCGATCGCTTCATCTTCGACAAGAGAAGAAGTGACTTCACAGATGGAAATGCTGGGCGCTCTGCCTTACTTCGATACCTGTGTCTGCGGAGACCAGGTAACAAAATCCAAACCCGATCCGGAGATATTCCTTCTCGCATGTGATGCACTTGGCATTAAACCTGAAGAGGGAGTAGGACTCGAAGATTCTTTTAACGGAGTAAGATCATGTAAGGCATCAGGTCTATATACGGTCATGGTACCGGATATCATTCAGCCTGATGATGAGATGAAGGATCTGGCAGATGTTATCCTGCCTTCGTTAAAAGACGTTCAGGACTTCCTGAATCTCAGATAATTATTGTTATAAAGATAGTTCATAACGGATGCGCCGATGATTATTACGTATCCGATTATGCTTATCCAGTCAGGGATCTCACCTAAGAAGATGAGGCCCAGAAGTGCCGTGAATATTACCGTCGAATAATCGTAGATGGATATCTCTTTTGCAGGACATGCGGCATAAGCCGATGTGATGAATATCTGTCCGAAGCAGGCAGCGACACCCGTAAGAACGCAGAACAGGAACTGTATCAGCGTGATTGGCTGATAAGTGAAGATAATGAACGGGATCAGCGCAATGCACGAGAACGTCGAGAAAAATGCCACGACTACGATCCCGCGTTCGCCTTTGATGGTTGCTTTGCGCAGGAATGTGTATGCGATACCGGCGCTGATACCGCCTATAAGTGCTACCGCAAGAGGGAAGACAGAATCACCGCTGATGCCGAGACTGCCGAACAGGAACGACGGTTTGACGACGAATACAGCACCTGCAATGGCAGTAAGGATCGCAGCCCATTGGAAACCGTCAGCAGCTTCCTTGAGAACGAAAATGGATGTCAGCATCGCGAAGAAGGGCGAGAGCTTGTTGAGCATCATGGCATCGGACATATTGGTGTTGGAGATCGCGTAGAAGTTTGCGATGACACCTATAGTGCCGAATGATGCACGCATGATAAGGCTCGGGAGAGCCCCCTTCTTGATCTTAAACTTCTCAGGGCTTCTCGCGAGCATTATGTAGGACATTACTATCGCAACGAGATTTCTGAAGAATGCCTTCTGGAATACGGGCATGTCTCCTGCGAGATTAATGAACAAAGCCATGCATGCAAAAGAGAATGACGACAAAAGAAGATATGCGATCCCTCTTTTACGCGGTGACAAGTTGACTAAAGTTTTAACAGACACTATGATACCCTCTTTCCAATAAACAATTATACCTGATGTTTCCGTTAGTCAAGGGCTAATGTCGGTGCCTCGTGTGAATAAACAAAAAAATATGATAATATTGTATTTAATAAACTACTCCAAAAAAGTAACGCTATGTCAATTGGGGACTATATTTTTTCATTGCTTATCGAACCACTAAAACTTCTGTTGGAAGTTGTGTTTTTTTATGCCTTTAAGGTCACTGACAACGTCGGTCTGTCTATAATTGTCATGAGCCTTGTTGTTAATTTCGTAGTCCTTCCCCTATATAAACGTGCCGACGAACTGCAGGCTGAAGAGCGGGACATTCAGGCCAAGATGGCTGACCGTATCAAACGCACCAAGCAGACATTCAAGGGTGATGAGCGCTTCATGATGCTTAAGGAATACTACCGCATTAATCACTACAAGCCGATCTACGCTCTTAAGAGCTCAGTATCGCTCCTGCTTCAGATTCCTTTTTTTATCGCTGCATACAGTTTTTTATCAGAACTCAAGCTTGTTGAGGGAATGTCACTAGGACCTGTCCGTGATCTGGGACAACCTGATTCGCTAATTGTTTTAGGAAACATCAGTATAAATTTGCTGCCTTTCATAATGACAGCGATCAATATTATTTCCGCACTCATTTATCTAAACAAATCTCCCATTAAAGAAAAACTGAAATTAATCCTAATCGCGTTAGTTTTTCTGGTCCTGTTGTATAATTCGCCTTCCGCTCTTGTTTTTTATTGGACTTTGAATAATTTGTTCTCGCTGATAAAGAATCTTGTATTGCGTTTTAAGGAAAAAAAAGACGGAATTGTTCCGACGATCAGCAAGGCAAAGAATTGGTCTGATATGGCAGTTGTCTTTTTAGCAGGTTCTGTTTTGGCCATTCTTACCGGAGTGATGATTCCATCGAAAATCATTGCGTCTAATCCTGAAGAAATTATTAACGTCTTTATTCCTGTCCCTCATTCTCCATTGGATTATTTGATTAACAGTGCACTTATTTCATGTGGAACATTTCTGATCTGGGTTCCGGTTTTTTATTATCTCGTTAGTGGAAAGCTCGGTAAGATTATTTCGCGTGCGCTGGTAGCTATTGCGTCTGTAGGAGTGTTAAATAGTATTGCATTTGATCCGGATTTTGGCTTTTTGACAAGCAAGTTAGTATATGAAAAAGCAATGTCTTTTAGAGTTACAGATATTTTGATTAATCTGGCTGCAGATGCCGCAGTAGTTGCGGTAGTTATCTTTGTTGGGCAGAAGATATCATCATATAAAAAGATTTCTGTTTTACTTCTTTTATCTGTAATTGTATTTTCCGGTACAAATATAGCGTTTTTCCTTATTAACTACCATGGAGTGAACTATAGAGTGAATTCTTATGATGAAACAAAGCTTTCGATGACCCAAACCGGAGAGAATGTTGTTGTGATAATGATGGACAGGATGATAGGTGCTTACATTCCTTTTATTTTCGCTGAACATCCTGAAGTCAAAACTCAATTTGAAGGATTCACATATTACCCTAATACTTTGTCATACGGTGTTGCTACGAATATTGCTTCTCCGGCATTGTTTGGCGGTTACGAATATACTCCGGAGAGACTTAATGCCAGATCGAACGAATTGTTAAAAGATAAACATAACGAGGCTCTTTTGGTTATGCCTACTATCTTTTCTGATAATGATTGGAATGTAACGGTATGCGATCTCCCGTATGTGGATTATGCATGGCTGTCAGATACCAGTGCGTTTGATGGATATAACGGTATCCATGCATACAATCTTTCCCGTTCTATGAACAGTGATATGCTTGCTGAATCCGGTAAAGAACTTGAAGAACGTCTTAATAGAAACTTCTTTTGCTATGGATTAATGAAGACGATGCCATACATTATCCAACCTTTAATATATACAAATGGTTCCTATACACATTTTTATGGTTATTCTGTAGATGAGAACCTGCAAGGAACATTTATTAGAGAGCAGATGGCGTTAGCTTCGTTGAGTAGTGTTGTCGAAATTTCTGACTCTTCACAAAACTGCTTTATTGCATTTTCCAATCGAACTACACATGAAGTATGTCTTCTTTCTGATGAACGATACGATGGGAAGCTCGTTGTTGATGGAAAAGCACTCTACTTTGATGATGAAGAAGATTACAAGTCGTACCAATGCAATGTTCAGGCGTGCATTTTATTAGGACAATGGTTTGATTATTTGCGCGAAAACGACTTGTACGATAATACAAGAATAATTATTGTTGCAGACCACGGTTATGGTTTGTGTAATATTGATGAACTTTTACTGGAAGATATTGGATTTGATGCTGAATGGGTTAACCCGGTTCTGCTTGTCAAAGATTTTAACCAGAACGGATTTACCGTTTCGGATGAGTTGATGACTAATGCTGACACACCTTTTCTTGCTATGGATGGAGTAGTAGAAAACCCGGTTAATCCATTTACAGGAGAACCAATTGTAGCAGAAGATAAAAGTCAAGACCAATTGCTTTATATATCAACAGAGTGGTTCACTGTTACTAATAACGGAACTCAGTTTAAGGATGATAAAGCGTATTGGCTTACTGTTCATGATAATATTTGGAATGATGACAATTGGACAAAATACGACTTGCCTGCTGAGAATTAGAATATGTATCGATGTATTCACTTGATTAATTGATCTTAATCTCAGCGATTATCGATTTTCTCAGGATACATGTCGTGATGGAAAAGCCGGTCCTCGGCAACGCTCTCCCACCTGGTTCCCGGTTTGCCGTAATTGCAGTAAGGATCGATGGAGATTCCGCCGCGCGGTGTGAACTTGCCCCAGACTTCGATATACTTGGGATCCATGAGCTTTATCAGGTCCTTCATGATGATGTTTACGCAGTCCTCATGGAAGTCGCCGTGATTACGGAACGAGAACAGATAAAGCTTTAATGACTTGCTCTCGACCATTCGCTCTCCCGGGACATAAGATATCGTTATCGTAGCAAAATCCGGCTGTCCCGTGATAGGGCACAGGCTCGTAAATTCCGGACAATTGAACTTAACGAAGTAGTCGTTGCCGGGGTGCTTGTTGATGAATGTCTCAAGAACGGACGGATCGTAATCCATGCTGTATTTTGTTCCTGCACTTCCGAGCTTTGTAAGGCCTTCTTTCTCACGCATGATATCACCCCTTAATGATGTTGTACTTGATGCCTTCATCATATACGTCGATTCCTTCAGCCTTCTTGATGATCCTTACAACAAGGTATGTAAGAGGCGTGAAGATGATCTCGTATGCGACCTTGAACAGATACTGGAAAAGGATCATCTTGAGGACGACTGAATTCTCCATTGTTCCCCAGAAAGAGATCGTGATAAAGATAATTGAGTCAAGACCTTCGCCGACTACCGTTGATAAGATAGTGCGCAGCCAGAGGTTCTTGCCCTTTGTGACAACCTTAAGTCTTGAGAGAATGATAGAGTTGGAGAACTCGCCGAAGAGATAACCTGCAAAAGAAGCTACAGCTACTCTCGGTGTTGTTCCCATAACGGTTGCATATGCTTCCTGGTTCTCCCAGTAACCGGGATGGGGAAGTGCAATAGTCAGAAGGTAGATGCATACCGCAAAGAAGCTGCATGCAAAGCCGAGCCAGATAACCGTTCTGACCTTCCTGAAGCCATAGACCTCAGTAAATACGTCGCCGATGATGTATGTCAGCGGGAACAGGATAACAGCCGCAGGCAGCGTGATGTCTTCTGTTACAGCCCACATCTTGCCTGCTATAAGGTTCGATAAAAGAAGGCATGTAACAAATACGATGCCTATGCACATGAATAATCTTGATACCGTTTTAGTCTCGTTCATTAACTTATCTCCTAATAAAAAATGACTCCAAAATCAGGAGCCACATTCAATCAAAATGCATACCGGAATATGCAGATATGTTAATGATCAAAACGGTTGTCCTGGTTTTGTTTATCGACAGGATGGCACAAACGAACTGTCGGCGCTCATAAACGCGCAAGAAATATATCATCTATATATCTTAAAATCAAGTGGCGGCTCAATATTTGGGCTATATTTGATTGACACGGACTACAGCACAAAATACAATTAATAAGTTATTTTCTGGTGAATAAGAGGTTCGGATATGCTTAGAGTTGGTATTCTCGGTTGCGGAAATATCGCTGCAAAAGTTGCAGACAGTCTGAAGGGCAGCAGATCGGTTGTCGTAGCAGGTGTTGCTGCCAGGGAGAGAAATAAGGCAAAGAAATTTGCATCAGCCCACTGTCCTGACGCAAAGGTGTTTACGGGTTATGAGAAGCTTGCTGCAGCAGATGATATCGATCTCATCTACATTGCAACCCCCAACACATATCACTACGAACATGCGATCTTATGCATCAAGGAGTATAAGAACGTTCTTATTGAGAAGCCTTTTGCGATGAGCAAGGCTGAAGCAGACAGCATCTTCTTCGAGGCGAAGAACAGAGGCGTATTTGTCGCAGAGGCCATGTGGACTTCATATCTTCCCCTTCATAAGAAGATCCTCGAATGGATCAATGAAGGCAGGATAGGCAGTGTTAAATATGTGACTGCAAACTTAGGCTATGATATCGAGAACGTGCCGAGACTTAACAGCACGGTATTGGGCGGCGGAAGTTATCTTGATCTCGGTGTTTACACGACAAACTTCGCACTCTCATTCATGGGCGATGACATCAGGGTATCAAGAGTATTTGCAAGGCAGCTGTCTTCCGGAATCGACAAGGATACTTCATATAGCATCGAATCTGAAGATGGCAGTATACTCGGAAACTTCTATGTTACCATGTGTGCAAACACCGATAAGGATGGAGTCATCACAGGCGAAGAGGGCAAGATCAGGGTCACCAATATAAACAACTACCGTAAGATCGCTCTTTATACAACAGATGATGAGCTGATCGAAGAAGTGGAAGCTAATGAGGATTATTTACACGGTTATGTATATGAATTTGAAGCCTGCGGCGAGGCAATCTCCAAGGGACTCATTCAGGCACCTGACATGCCGTGGAGCAGGACGGTAAAGATCGCACAGATCAATGATACGGTCCGGTCGATGATGTGATATGGCAGATATTAATTCCAAAAGAAATAAGAATAAAAAGACCATAAAGTTCATTGTATTCAACGGAATCATTGCGGCTTTATATGTTGTGCTGGCGTATGTTTTCGCGCCCATATCATACGGGCCCATACAGGCAAGAATAGCAGAGTGCATGACGATCTTTCCGGCATTTTCCTGGGGAACCATCCCGGGAGTTACGTTGGGGTGCCTCATTGCCAATCTGATCAATCCTGATAATCTGGGACCCGTCGATATAATCGGAGGAACTTTGGCAACACTCTTGGCAGGAGTGTTATCCTACATTCTCGGCAGGAAGATCAAATGGCTCGGCCTGATTCCGCCGGTCATCGTAAACGGCATTGTCGTCGGAGGGTATCTGTCATTTCTGAGCCTTGATGAGGTCACGGCAGGAGGAATGCTGTTTACCATGCTTACCGTAGCTGCCGGCGAACTTGCCGTAATGATCGTTATCGGAGCTCCGCTCATTGCTATAATTGACAAAACAGGTTTAGGGAAGAAATTGCCATGACACAATATTTTGATCCGAATCCCATGACGCCTTCTGAGCGCAGGGTCATACCATACAGAATGAACGGGATCAACTTCACGTTCTATACGGACACGTCCGTATTCTCGCGCAAAGAAGTTGACTTCGGCACCAATCTTCTTATCGACACACTCGTAAAAGACATCAAGGCAAGAGGTCCGAAGATGGAACGCTTTGCTGACTTAGGCTGTGGTGTCGGTATCGTCGGCATCGTTATCAAGTCTTGTTTTATGGCATTTGACGTAACAGGTGTCGATATCAATTCCAGAGCTGTAGCTCTCGCAAGAGAGAACAGCCAGCTCAACGGCGTAAACTGCAGGTTCTTATCAAGCGATATCCTCTTCGGAGTAAGAGACGAGCACTTCGATCTGATAGCAACAAATCCTCCCGTAAGAGCCGGTAAGAAAACCGTATTCGGATTCTATGAGCAGTCTTATAACGCGCTTAATCCCGGCGGATATCTCTATGTCGTCCTGCAGCGCAAGCAGGGCGCTCCGTCAACCATGGATAAACTTAAGGAACTGTTCGGAAACTGCGAGACGCTTGCCATTGACGGCGGTTACCGTGTAATGAGGGCGCGAAAAGAATGAGCTTACCCTATCCGTTCCTTGAATCATATCTGATGTTCTTCATCTACAGCTTTGTCGGCTGGGTAGTTGAAGTCGTCTACTACGGACTTACGGAAGGCAAGTTCATCAACAGGGGCTTTTTGGCGGGCCCCCTCTGTCCCGTTTACGGACTGGGCTTCTATGCTGCCATCTGGCTCTTTGAACCGTTCAGGAACAACTTCTTCATCATCTTCTTCGGAATGGCTTCGGCATGTACTCTGGTCGAGCTTATTGCCGGCGTGATCCTCTACCACACTTTCCATATGCGCTGGTGGGATTATTCGGATTACAAGTTTAACTTCAGAGGTTATATCTGCCTGAGATTCTTTGTTTACTGGGGAATTGCGGCTTCTCTCGGCATTTACGTTCTGCACCCTACGGTAAAGTGGCTGATCGCTCACATTAATACACCCGTAAGGCTCGGTATTGCCATCGGTCTATCCGTTGTTCTGGTCGCCGATATCATCACGACAATCATCACGATCATCGGATTCAAGAAGAAGTTTGCTTCGATCGTGAAGATGACCAGCGGTGTTAAGGGAGTATCGGACCTGATCGGTTCGCAGATCTACAGTGCTGTTGATACTATCGTTACGGTCAGTGAGCCTACGAGAAATCACTACGATCAGTACCGTAAACTGATCGAGCAGAACCGCCAGCAGGAGAGAGAACTGGCTGCCCAGCACAGAGCAGAGGAGAAGGCTTTTGCAAACCAGTTTACCGAGGTCGAGAAAGAGAGCCTCAGGATCGCCAAGGATCAGGCTGTCAGCACGATCGGTTCTCTCGTAAGGTCGTTTAAGAAGAACGAGCAGCGTCTGGTAAAGGTCGTCAGTTTAAGGCCTAGTGATGCCGGCGCAGCCGTAATGAGATTCATCAAGAAGAGAACGGGCAATGACGATGCCGAGCTTTTCGCGATCGAAGAAGACGATTCAATCGAAAAAGATACAAAAGAGTATAATAAACGCGACATTTGTTAAAGGAGATTTTTTTATGTCATCAGCATGCGATTCATGCCCTTCAAAGAATGGCTGCACATCACAGGATACTTGTCCTTCCGCAAACGGTCCTGCCAAGGACCCTCTTGCAAACGGTTCTTCCGTAAAGGCCGTCATCGGTGTAGCAAGTGGTAAGGGCGGTGTAGGCAAATCATTCGTAACCACTGTGCTTGCTGTTCAGCTTGCACGCAAAGGATACAAGGTCGGCATTATGGACGCCGATATAACAGGCCCTTCTATCCCGCAGTCATTCGGACTTGCAGATAACCTCATGGCAACAGATGATCAGCTCATCGTTCCTGCAGAAACTTCTGAGGGTATCAAGGTCGTAAGCGTTAACCTCGTGCTCGAGAACAAGGAAGCCCCTGTAATCTGGAGAGGTCCCGTTCTCAACTCGCTCGTAAAGCAGTTCTGGGGACAGGTCAACTGGGGTCCTCTTGATGTCCTTCTCATCGATATGCCGCCGGGAACAGGCGATGTACCTCTTACGGTATTCCAGGCTATTCCTCTCGACGGCATCGTCCTCGTCGCAACAAGTCAGGATCTCGTATCCATGATCGTCAACAAGGCGCGCAACATGGCTTCCATGATGAACGTTCCCGTTCTCGGAATGGTTGAGAACATGAGTTATATCAAGTGCCCTCACTGCGGCGACGAGATAAGACTCTATGGTGACGGTTCTGCCATCGAGAAGTCAGCAGCAGAGATCGGATCTACGGTAACAGACAGGATCCCGTTAGATCCTGAAGTAACAAAGCTCGTCGATTCGGGCAGGGCAGGATCCGTAAGCGAGGACCTCCTTACCGGCACAGTTGAGATGGCTGTTCAGCTGATCGAAAAGTGAAAAGATATCTGGCATTAGTCGTAACCATACTGTTCTCGTTTGTCTTATTGTGCTCATGCTCAAAGGCAGGCGACAACGCCGTGTATCAATATCTCGGAGACTATTCTTACAGCGCACCTGCTGTATGCATGGTCTACGAGGCTGTTGAAGGTGAGTTCGACGATTCCGGCAATCCTTATTACGGAATACAGTACCGTGAGGTCAAGGACTTAAACGGACTTCTTACTTCCGGCAACACCATAATGATCTATTTCTACAGCTCGATGTCGAGTGAAGCAGCCGCTGTCACCGCCGCGATAGAAGACCTTGCACAGAGCTATCAGGGCAAGGTCACAGTCGTGATGCTGGATGCAATCGTATACCGGGAAATTATCGAGAAATATAACATCGAAGCAGTTCCCGAATTCGTACTTATAAAAGCCGGTCAGGAAGACAAAGTATTCAACAGCGCTGCCAGCGAATACTGGACGGTCAGCGATGTGGTATTATGGCTTCAGAGCAACGGAGTAGCGTGAGGATTAAATATGGGAAATATCATCTCTATCAGCACGATCGGACAGGACAGTCACAGATTCGGTTCACCCTGCGGTGAGACCACGATAAAACTCGGCGGAATCGATATACCTTTTGATAAGCCCATTGAAGCAAACAGCGACGGTGATGTCGTATATCACGCAATAACAAACGCCATCTCCGGATTTACGGGAGTAAATATCTTAGGCGGAGAAGCAGACAAGATCTGCCTTGAGCAAGGAATAAAAGACAGTTCGATCTATCTTGAGAAAGCACTCGAATATCTTAAAGAAGGCAGGATCGTTCACTGCTCGGTCACTATCGAGTGCCTTAGGCCTAAGCTCATGCCTCACATTCCTGCGATGAAAGAATCCATAGGAAGCATTCTCGGCATTCCGGCATCTTCTGTAGGCATTACGGCAACGACCGGTGAAGGCCTCACGGGTTTTGGCAGGGGAGAAGGAATACAGGTATTCTGCATCCTTACATTTACAAAAGAAATCTGATCAGTCGTGGAACGGCTCGCTCTCGCCTCTGGTTCTGACGATCTCTGATGCGATGGCGATATCTTCGGGCGTCGTTATCTTAAGGTTCGAATAAAGTCCCTTAGTCAGATAAACATCAAAACCGTATTTAGTTGCCAGTGCAGTATCATCTGTCGCGGAGATACCTTCATCTGTTGCCTTCATGTAGCAGATCTCAATATCCCTGAACTTAAAACCCTGGGGTGTAAGTATTTCATAGAATCTGGATCTGTCAGGCGTATCGATCACCTTGACTTCTCCATCCGGAGTGATCTCCACTTCCTTCAGCGTGTTCTTGACGGGGACTGCAGAAGCGCATACGGCATGATCCTTCAGACCGTCGATGCATGCAGTGATCTCTTCTGTCGTTACCAGACAGCGGGCGCCGTCGTGAACGAGAACAAGATCATCATCACCGGCGTCGTTTATAAGATTAAGACCGAGTGATACAGACTCTGTTCTTGTGCTTCCGCCAAGTGTGAAGAGGATGTTGATATCAGGAAAGTATTCAGCGCACATCGCCTTCAGAAGATCGATGAGGTCATGTGTAGTAACAACGATGATCTTGTATTCCAATCCGGCATAGCACGCTCTGCAGACTTCGGCGACGGCCCCGAGTGTTCTTAATATTACAGGGCTCCCCTCAACATTTCTCATGAGCTTAGGCTGGCCTATTCCCATACGTGTTCCGCTTCCTGCGGCAGGTATCAGAAAATAACATTTTTGACTCATAAGAACACCTCCTTCTTGCTGTTATGAGAACAGTATATCAACAGCTTCCTTAAGGTTATCTGCGTATATGAATTCAGGGGAGGGATTACCTGCGAATATATCAGGTGATGCGTTCGCAAGTTCCTTCTCAAGAGCATCCTTGGAACTGCCGGGAAGGACTACGGTCGTGATACCGAGCCTTGCTGAAGCAAGACATCTCTTAAGTATCCTGCTGACAGGTCTGATCTCGCCTGACAAACCTACTTCTCCTAAGATCAGGGTATTAGGTCTGACGCTTACGCCTCTGGCGGAAGATACCGTTGCCATGCATACTGCAAGGTCGGTGGCAGGATCGCTGACCTTAAGTCCGCCGATGACGTTAACAAAACAATCCTTGGATGTAAGACCTAACTGCAGGATCTTCTCGCAGACTGCGAGGAGCATAAGGACTCTTCCGCGCTCGGGACCTGAAGTCATTCTCTGCGGGTTGGCATAAACGCTCTCGGTGCAGAGTGCCTGAACTTCGATGGTAAGTGCATCGTTGCCTTCGAGTGTGGAAGTCAATACCGAGCCGGGGCTGTTGAGCGGTCTGCCGGCAACGAGCAGAGCCTTGGAACTGTCAACGGGAATAAGACCTGTCTCGCCCATCTCGAAGAAGCATATCTCGTTGGATCTGCCGAAGCGGTTCTTGGCAGAGCGGATGATCCGGTATCCGCCTGTGGCGTCACCTTCAAATCCCAATACGGTATCCACCATATGCTCAATGGTCTTAGGTCCTGCGATGGAACCGTCCTTCGCAATATGGCCGACCATGATTATCGTGATGTTGTTTGTCTTGGCGATCCTGATAAGACCTGCAGCAACTTCCCTGATCTGTGCAACACCGCCGGGTGTTCCCGCAACCTGTTCGGAATAAAGAGTCTGTATTGAATCGATGATCGCAAGGCACGGCTTATGGGTCTTGAGCTGTTCTGCGATTGCTTCGAATCTCGTCTCGCCGCAGATAAGGATGTCCCTCTTTATCTTAAGTCTTGCTGCGCGCATGCCGATCTGTGCAGGAGATTCCTCGCCTGAGATGTAGAGGATCTCGCCGTCTGCCTTATATGAATCCGCAAGCTGCATGAGGATGGTCGATTTACCGATGCCGGGTTCACCCGCCACGAGTGTAACGGAACCTTCTGTTACACCTCCTCCGAATAATGTATCAAGGCTCGGGATGCCTGTGGAATGCCGCTTGTAATTCTCCTTGCCTGCATCCTTAAGTCTTACCGTGACTGCAGAATCAGTCCACGAATACTGATTAGCCGTGAAAGCAGGGGAGTCTGTCTTGGCCTTGGCCGGAGCCTTCTCGGCAGGAGCTTCGACAAAAGTGTTGAACATGCCGCAGCCGGGGCACTTGCCCATCCAGCCGGATGTCTCATATCCGCATTCCTTACAGAAAAATGTAGTCTTCTTAGCCATGATCCTATCCATCCATATCTTTATTAATTGCATTATAACAAAGGTTCTTTTCTATTAATGGGCCAATATTGAGGAAGGGTCTGAGGTTGAAGCGTAGAAGGAGTAGAAGGCAGAGGAAGGGTAGGATGCCCCAAATTATTCAATTACTCATTTCCGGGGCAAATGAAACAACGTAAAACTGCCCCGGATGCAGGATTTTCGAGAACTTGGGGCAACGAATACACGTTGGTTTTGCCCCGAATCTTAATGTTCACGCTTCTTGGGGCATAAAGAGAACTCATAAATTTGCCCCGGATTTTCAAATAAATAAATAAATCTGGGGCAAATTGTTGCAATGTTCTCAAAAAGAAGGGCCGCCTGCGTTCAAGCAGACAGCCCCTTGGTTAATAAATCTGTTCCGCTTACAGTGTCTTGAAGAATCCGCAGGCCTTGAGAGTGTTCTCGTAAGATCCGAATGCCGTGAGACGGAAGTAGCCGGCGCCGTTCTCGCCGAAGCCTTCGCCGGGGGTGCCGACGATTCCGAATCTGTTAAGGAGCGAATCGAAGAAGTCCCAGCTTCCCATGTTGTCCGGGCACTCGAGCCAGATGTAAGGCGAGTTGACACCGCCCGTGAAGTAGATGCCCTTCTCTGTGAATACTTCAGCGAGGGCAGCAGCGTTGCGCTTGTAGTAAGCGATGTTAGCTTTGCAGTCTTCCATGCCCTGGCCTGAGAGTGAAGCTGCAGCGCCCTTCTGTGTAACGTATGATACGCCGTTAAACTTAGTTGCCTGTCGTCTTGCCCAGAACTTTGAGAGCTTGATGCCGTTAACTTCAAGTCCGTCCGGAACGACAGTCCAGCCGCATCTTACGCCTGTGAAGCCTGCGAACTTGGAGAATGAAGATACTTCGACAGCGCATGTGTCAGCGCCGGGGATCTCATAGATCGTGTGAGGCTTGTCTTCTGTGATGAATGCTTCGTATGCGGCGTCGAAAATGATCAGTGAACCGGTCTTAAGCGCGAAGTTGACCCATGCCGTGAGGCCTTCGTAGCTGTAGACTGCGCCGGTTGGATTGTTGGGTGAGCAGATGTAGATAACGGAAGGCTCGATGTTTGTATCAGCGGGCGGGAGGGGAAGGAAGTCATTCTCCTTATTGCCTGCGACGAATGATACCTTTCTGCCGTTCATGAGATTTGAGTCAACATAAACGGGATATACGGGGTCAGGGATGATCACCGGGTTGTCTCCCAGAACGTCGGGAAGGTTGCCCAGATCACTTTTGGCACCGTCAGATACATAGATGATCTCATAAGTTACAGAAGGTGCGCCGATCTCCTTGTAATGAGCCGCAATAGCGTCTCTTAAGAAATCGTATCCGTATTCCGGCGGATAACCCTTGAATGTTTCCTTGGAAGACATCTCCTTAACGGCTTCTTCCATTGCTGAAGTAATTGACCGGGGGAGAGGCAGTGTGACATCACCGATGCCCATTCTGATTATCTCTCTGCCGGGATTTTCTGTCTGGAACTTCTTTACGCGCTTTGCGATGTCGGAGAAGAGATATGTTTCTTTTACGTCAAGGAAGTGGTCGTTAAGTTTGATGTTCATAGTTTGTCACCTCTAACTAAAATCTTCGAACATTGTAACACGCGCTTTTTTTGCGTGAATAAAAAACTTATCGTACACATGCACAAAAGAATGCCTGATAAAAAGTCGTTGATAAAACAGTGTATAATATGACGCAGGATCAGCTTATCTGCTAACAAGGGAGAGGCATTCTTGGAAAGTCATTGGAGCGTATTCTATCCTGAGAAATACTCGAATCCGGAACTCAATTCGGTTGAGACTCTTTACATGCGCATCAGGAAGGTCTGCATCGAGAATCCTGACAGGACCGCATTGGAGTACGGCACATCCAAATTCACTTATTCCGAATTCCTCGATAAGATCAATCAGACAGCGCTCGCATGGAAGAGACTGGGTGTCAAAAAAGGCGATGTCGTATTGCTCGCCATGGGCACGAATCCCCTGAATGTCATCACGATCTATGCACTGGATAAGATCGGAGCATCATCTGCTCTGGCGGTGCCTGATTTTGCAACAGAGTATTTTGTCGAATATGCGAAAAATGTCGGCGCCAAGTACTGCCTGATGAGCTGCAACCAGTATCTGAATTATTCGTCTGTTCTGAAGCAGACATATATAAAGACAGTCATCATCGGCAAGTACCGTGAGATGTCAGCGGGTCTGAACGTGATAACTGCCAGATTCTATCCGCTTGCAAGCTATGACGCTCCGGTGCCTAAGTCTGTTCCGGAAGGGATCAAACTCTGTTTTTGGAAAGACGTTCAAGCACTTGCGGACAGTTCTTCAGAACAGGAGGACGCGATCTTCGATCTGGATAACAACCGGACGGTCCTTTATCTGTTCCCGAGTGTTCCGACCGCGTGTGAAGCAATAAAGTTCAATGCCAGGAGCCTCAATATCTCAGCCAATCTTACGGAGATGGTAATTAAGACCAGCGATGATCTTACGGGAAGGCCGGTAAGAATGCTGTGCCTTAATGAGAGCTGTTTTTCATTCGGCTTTGTGGTCGGTATACATAATGTCCTCTGCTGTGCACAGACGGTACTCCTGTTTACCTGGTACGATCCCGGCAGGATCCTTTTTGCGATCAGGAAATTCAAACCCGACGTGCTTATCGGATATTACAGTAACGTTGCTTCGATCAACAAGGCAGGTACGGGCTCTAATATATTGAAGACTGTTGACAGGATAATAGTCGGCGGAGGCCTTCTTACGAGCAGCCAGAAGGCGACGCTTTTCGAGATAGCCCAGAATTCGAACAAGAAACTGTCGCTGTGTTCGATCACCGGCTGCGATGAAGTGCTGACTTATGCGTACGGACCTTCCGATCTCGAGAGCGACAGGCTTATCGGATTCCCGCTGCCCGGTGTCATTATGCGTGTTGCAGACAGCAACACGGGTCTTGACGCTTCGGAAGGTACGGAAGGCGAGATAGCCGTATGTTCGCCAATCGCTACGAGCATGGGGCTTGGCGAAGGCAAGGCAGGCCAGGATAAGTACAGAAAACTTCCTGACGGAAGATACTGGTTTTTCACGGGGATAATCGGTAAACAGGACGGTAACAAGATGTTTTATCTCGTGGGTGATAAAACGAAGTGCGCCAGGATCAACAGTTATCCCGTATATCCTGACAGGGTAGACGAAGCCGTGCAGATGACAGAAGGTGTTGTTGAGGCATGTTCTGTTATCATCGAAAAGCCTGAGGGTCCTGTCCTTATTACTGCCGTAGTTCCCCAGGAAGACTATTTCTTCGATAATTCCAGCATGGAAGAATTAAGGGATAAGATCGAGTCGGAGTGTAAGATGACCCTTCATGAGGCAATGAGACCTTCGGAGATCGTTTTCTTTGTTTCTCTGCCACGCAATTCCAGAGGAACCATGGATTATGAGGCAATCAAGGAGAAGATCGAACTCATCCAGAATGATGATGTTGCCGAAAATTTTCCTCTGGAATCCGAGGTAACGGAATAATCTTTGTGTTAAAATTCGTTTGATTTCTACATAAATCAATAAGGGATAATGATTTGGGTAATAAGGAAAAGGAGATGATCACACAATGAAAAAACTACCCAAAAGAATAGTTGCGCTCCTATGCGCAGCTGCTCTTCTGCTTCCCATGGCTGCCTGCACTGAGTCAGGCGGCGGCAGATCGGGCGGCGGAAGACATTCCGGCGGAGACAGCAAACCGCGCGGCGGTGATGAGACTTATGCAACGGATATCACGGATCCCACGGATCCCACGGATCCTACTGATCCTACCGATCCTACGGATCCTACAGGAACAACCCCGGTATATACCGGCGATTTCATTCCTACATCAGATGAACTGACATATCCTGATCATGTGGCTACTCTCGATGAGATCCATCCTTATCACGAACCCGGTACTCTGCAGGGTACTGATGCACTTGATATGCTCACACAGGTTGAAAATGATGTTCTCTGGCATGAGGTCACTAGTTATGCCGACATAGAGATCCTCTTTGATGAACCTGAAAAATTCGGTTTCTACTATACCGACATCACATGGGGAGATTTTATTACCATCGACCAGTATGGCGAGGAACAGATCTACTATGAGAAGATGCTCGAGAACCTTTTGATGATCGATTACACTACACTGAGCGGTGACGACAAACTCTGCTATGACAAGATGGTTTATGATCTTGAAGAGACGATTTATGCATATTCATACACGTCGTTCAATTATTATACGATGATCTTCAACTATCTCGTAGGACCGCAGTCTGATATCCTTTTCGTTCTTGAGGTGTTCTCTTTCGAGACGGTTGAGGATGCCCAGAATTACATCCTGCTCGTTAAGGATATTGACAGATACTATGACCTGATGTGTGAATACGAAGAGGAGAGAGTTGCCTACGGCTTCGCATCTTCTGACAACAGCTATGAGGAAGCTGCGGTCTCATTCGATAATCTTGTCGCACAGAAGGATGACTGCTTCCTATATGCTTCATTCGAAGAGAGGCTCGACAACATCAAAGATCTCTCGTCTGCTGACAGGGACAGGCTCATAGCAGAGCACGAGAGCGCGATGAAGGACGTCATGTTCCCTGAGTTTCAGGAGTGCGCTGACCGCATGAGAGCTCTTAAGGGCTCAGGCGGAGTAGATGCGGGTCTTTGCGAGTACAGAGGCGGAGACGCTTACTATGCAATGCTTACGAGAGGCATGACAAACAGCGGTAAGACAGTTGATGAGAGCATTGCTGCTCTTGATGCAAGGATCGATATGATCTATGACGAGTTCAATGACATCATCAACTCAGGATTCGGCTGGTATGACGAGTATTTAAATCATGCATATTCAAAGGGCGACATCAATGACAATCTCGATTATCTCTATGGTGAGATCGGTGCCGATTTCCCGGATATTCCTTCACACAGTTACTTCATGATGGACGTTCCCGAAGTGTTCGAAGAGAACTTCTCACCGGCAGCTTACCTCGGTTATCACCTCGACAACTTTGACTCGAACATGCTTATCGTAAATAACTCACAGGTTGACGATGACTTTGGTGTAACAGTTGCACACGAGGCATATCCCGGACACATGTTCCAGTCGATCTACACACGTGCCCATACAACTCATCCGTACCTGTATCTGACGGAGTCCACAGGCTATCTGGAAGGATGGGCTACATATGTCGAGAATTACTCGATGAAGTACTTTACGGATAACGGCGAGATCTCCGATGCGATGACCCTCATCAGAGACGAGTCGCTGTTAGGTCTTCTTTGCAGTACGAGAGTTGACTATGGAATCCATGTTGAGAACTGGTCTTTGCAGGACTGCATCGACTATTTCAACGGCTTCGGATTCGGTGTTACCGAGGATTCTTTCTCGAAGTTCTACACGCTTATCGTTACCGATCCCGGCTATTATGCAAAGTACGGAATGGGTTATCTGTGGACACAGCAGACCATGGAAGATATGCACGCTCTGCACCCTGATGCAACGGATAAGGAGATCCATACGGCATACCTTGATTCGATGACAGGAACGTTTGAACAGATCAATGCATACATGGATGAACTCTTAAGCTGATCCGTTGCCACAAAAAAACACCAAAAGGTCCCTTGGGCAGATTTGCCCGGGGGCCTTTATTTTAGGGCTTTTCCGCGAAAATTACGCTTTGATAACATTTTATTTATTTTTCTTGAGAATAATATGGTTGTGTTATAATTAGCGTGAATAATTATACGGAGGACGGCTTCATGGCTACCTTAACAAGGCTTGCTAGCACGCTGACAGCGCGCTATTTCCCTTCCGGCACACTCACAGACGCTTTCTATCTTGACGGTAGATTATGCGGCAAGAGAGAGACTAGACAGGCCGATATTACTATCGACAAAGACGAGAGAGGTTTCTTCTTCTCGCTTTTCACGCATCCTACGATCGAAGGTTTTGAACCGGGAACCATTCCGCCGTTCGAACCCCAGCTCAGAGGCCTTTGCAACGAAGTAAAGACAGCCCACAAAGAGATCGACGCTATGATCGAAAAATTCCTGTCAACCGCAGTAGAGGTTGCAGGTACGACCAAACTTACAGATAACGAGACGAGAGACCCGTATTTCACCGGTGTCATCGTTAGAGATTCCGAGGCGTTTGCAGTTACTATCGGCGGCGGCCTCGCATTCCTATACAGAGACGACACGATGTTCCCTCTGACTGACGCAGGCATTCCCATGGAGCCTATCGATGCTTACGGCAACAGAGTCGGTGACTTTCAGTATTACTGCTCATCCAAGACAGCCAATGCTCTCTGGTCTAACTTCTTCACGCTTACACCTGACGACTGCATCATCCTCTGCAACAAGGCAATCTACGATGCATTGGGTCAGAGAGAGATCTTAAGGATCCTCACAGACGCTGAGGACCAGTGCGATGCAGCAGGCCTCATCCTTACGCAGGCTTCTGCAAGAATGCCCAACACACCTATGCAGATCTCCATCTCATTCGTTGAGAGCGTTACGAAGGAAGAGAAGAGAGGCTTGTTCGGCAAGAAAAAGAAGAACAAGGATTACGACAGTGCCAGCCACGAACTTTTAGAGTCCACGGTCGAGGGCGGTGAAGTCGGTGCAGCAGCCAAGGCAATTGCTGATGCAGGCTTCGTAAGCCTCACACCCGAAGCTGCCGTTGTACCCGCCGCTGCAGCTGCAGCCGCAGCCGCACCTGCTGACGGAAGCGTACAGTTCGGCGATATGGCAGGACAGCCCGAAGCACAGAAGGTTCCTGAAGCTGCACCCGAATTCCCTGATAAGACATCCACACCTGAAGAACTCTCTGCTGAAGAAGCAATGAAGAGGATCTTCGGTGAGATGCAGAAGTCGGCACAGAGTGATTCCGAAGCAGTATCCCAGGCAGAGGCTGCCGCTGCTCAGGATTCACCGTTCGTATTCAATATTGACAACGTCGCTACTTCACAGGAAGTTGCTGCCGCAGCTCCTGCAGCACCTGTCATGGAGACGGTCTCAAAGACTGAGTTTACTCCTGACATGTCAGACGATTCGCCGACGAAGCCCGTATCTGATATCAATTCACTCCTGTTTACTTCTTCATCCGGAGTTCTTGCAAAGGCAATCGCAGAATCCAAGGCGAAGGAAACAGCTGCCAAGGAGACAACGATCGCTGATCTTACAGAAGAACCCGTTGTTCCTGTTATCCCTGCAGCACCCGTTGCTCCTGTTGCTCCTGCTGCTGCCGCTCCTGCAGCTGCCGCAGTTCCGTTTGCCGGCGCTGCTGTTGCCGGTGCCGCTGCTGCGGTTCCGCCCGCACCTGCAGTTGTCAACAAGCCCGAAGAGATCGTTTTCGCGCCCGGCGAAGTAAAAGCTGACGCAGGTCAGTCTGATGTAACAGCCAATGCTGAAGATACATTCGATCCTTACGGCAAGACTTCTGCCCAGGAACTCAAGAATACGGCACCTATCGTATTTGGCGATGACGGTCTTGCTCCGAAGGAAGAGCCCGTTGTATCCGAAGAAGTCTCTTCAATTCCTGTTCCTGAGTATGAACTCACGGAGAACAAGCCCGAATTGAAGGATGAAGATAAGCTCGGCATCGATTTCCCTGAGACGGATAAGCCTCAGGAAGTCATCCACGAACCTGCACCCCAGGCTGTTATCAAAGAAGAGCCTGTTGCAGCACCTGCCGAAGACGACATCGTACTGCCGTTCGGCAATCCCGCATATGTATCCGGCATGGAAGAGCCTGTCGCAAAGGCAGACGATATTCCCCAGATGCCGCTCTACGATTCTGATAATTACAACAACCCGGTCAACGCGGTCGGTTCAGAAGAGAATATCTCACAACCCTACGAGAATGCTTCGTTCTACGGAGATTACGCAGGTGCTGAAGCTCAGGCAGAGGCGGGCCAGCAGGTTCCTCCTTACCAGCCCTACGGCGCAGAGGCATTCTCAGCCGTTGACCAGAGCAGCTTCGGTACATATGGCACACAGAATGAGAATATGCAGGGAGGTGCACCTATGGACAGTAACGGATATCCCGAGTTCGGAAATGGCGAGAACGGATACGTTCCCGGCTATGATCAGGCACCTTCCGGCGGATATGAGCAATATCCCAATGGCGAATATCAGGATCCCAATGCCGCTGCGTCACCTTTCTATCAGCAGGAAGGCGGATATACAGACTTCGGAGCACAGGCTCAGGAAGCATATGGTGACGATTATGCCCAGCCTCAGGCTTCCGCTTCTTCTTCAGCTTCATTAGACGACGAGTGGTTCAATAACATCCTCGGTGTTGATGATGCAGGCCAGGCTTATGGCGGAGAGCAGGGTTACGGTTACGATCCTGCAGGCGAAGCACAGCCCGTTATGCCCGATGCACAGCAGCAGGCCCAGTACACGAACCCCGGCCAGACTTCTTACAGACCTTCAGGCTCAGGCCCGAACAATAACGGAAGACCTACAGGCAGCGCACCCCGTACGAGTGCTTCTTCAGGCGCAGGCGGAGGCGGCGGAAAGAAGATGAAGCTTAACCGCAACGGTTATATGTTCATCGCATTCCTCGCGATCTTACTGATCTGCATCATTATCGTTGTTGCCCTGATCGCAAGAGGATGCAGCAAGAAGCCGGAGCCTACAGAGACATCTGTAACTGTTGCTTCCGAATCCATCACGACGGCACCTACAGCTCCGTCTACCCAGGCAACTCTTGCAGATCCTTCTGCTCCTATCGGTTATTTCGTATTCTCCGACTATACCGGTTACAGGACTTGGTGGGATGTATTCCATTACGTTTACGGTTATGATATCGAGAATAACAGCGATCCGAGAATTGCGATCATCATCACTTATAACAAGCTCGATCCAACTACTTACTCAGGTCCTAACAGCGGAGACAGACTCCTCCTGCCTCCTAAGGAAGTAATCGATGGAACGCTCGAGAATACCTGGAGTGCAGGCCCTGATGCAGGAGCTGCTACAGGTGCTGACGGTGCAGTCGAGACACAGGCCGGTGAGACAACATCTGACGAGATTACAAGTTCGATCCACATCACCTGATCTGTCAAGCGAAAATCATTATCATACACAATCAGACCGCCTGCTGTGAATTCCACGGCAGGCGGCTTGTTTTTTGGCTATTTAGTCAACTCATTTTGTAACAAAAAAGTAAGATTCAAGTATATAATGCTATTGCTCTAATAATAACGCGCGAAAAGAGGGTTTTAACATGCATAAGAAACTGTTCATACCTGGACCTATCGAAGTTTCGCAGGATGTACTGGAGAAGATGGCTACACCGATGATCGGACACAGGACCAAGGATATGTCCGCTCTTCAGCAGTCAATTTCCGAGAAGCTCCAGAAGGTAATGATGACAAACAACACTATCGTTTTGTCAACATCATCAGGCAGTGGTCTTATGGAAGGTGCCGTAAGAAGTTTTACAAAGACAAGAGCCGCCGTTTTCTCCATCGGCGCATTCGGTAAGAGATGGCACAAAATGTGCACATCCAACGGCATTGCAGCTGACATCTTCGAATCAGAGCTCGGTCAGCCTACAACACCTGAGATGATCGAGGCAGCTCTTTCAACAGGCAAGTACGACCTTATCACGATTACACAGAATGAGACATCAACAGGCATCCATAATCCCATGGATAAGCTTGCTGAGGTATATAAGAAGTATCCTGAAGTCATCGTATGCGTTGACGCGGTTTCATCAATGGCAGGCGACTATATCCCTGTAGATGAGCTCGGAATCGACGTATGCATCACTTCAACACAGAAGTGCTTGGGCCTGCCTCCGGGAATGGCTATCGCTTCCGTATCCGACAAGGCTATCAAGAAGGCTGAGACAGTAGAGAACAGAGGTCTTTACTTCGATTACTTGGAACTCGTTAAGTTCGTTAAGGAGAAGCCCTATCAGTATCCTTCAACACCTTCCGAGTCACACATGTTCGCACTCGACTATCAGCTCGACAAGATCCTTGCTGAAGGCATAGAGAACAGATATCAGAGGCATGTTAAGCTCGCCAAGATCGCTCAGGACTGGGCAAGAGAGAATTGCGAACTCTACTCAAATCCCGAGAATCTCTCAGTAACGGTTACCTGTGTAACAAATACAACAGGCGTCCCTACTTCAGACCTTATCAAGGCAATGGGCGAGAAGGGTTACCTCATGAGCAACGGTTACGGTCCTCTCAAGGACAAGACCTTCAGGATCGCTCACATGGGTGATCTTACAGAAGAAGAGCTTAAGGCATATCTCAAAGACCTTGAAGAGACGATCGCAGAACTTAAGGCAAAGGCATAATTAATTACGGGGGAATATAAACATGAAGATCCTTATCACAGAGAGCATCGCAGAAGAGAGCGTTCAGTACTTAAGAGACAGAGGCTACGAAGTAGAAGAGTACTTAGGTCATTCCCAGGAAGAGATCGAGCAGTACATCAAGGGTTTTGACGCTATCATCGTAAGATCAGCTACTAAGATCAACGAAGCACTTTTGGATAATGCAGACTGCCTCAAGGCTGTCGGAAGAGCAGGTACAGGTATCGACAACATCGACGTTAAGGCTTGTACAGAGCACGGCGTCATCGCTCTTAACACTCCTACTGCAAACAACATGGCAGCAGGTGAGCTCGCCGTAGGTCACGCTTTCTCGATCTTCCGTAACCTCTGCACAGCTAACGAAGGCGTTCACAACGGCGACTTCAGACGCGGCAACTGGGTAGGAATCGAGCTCGAAGGCAAGACTGCAGGTGTTATCGGCTTAGGCCGTATCGGTTCTATCGTATCCAGAAAGCTCAAGGGCGTAGGCATGAACGTGATCGCATACGATCCTTATGTTCCCCAGGAGAAGTTTGACAAGCTCGGAGTTACAAGATGCAAGACACTTGATGAGCTCCTTCCCCAGTGCGATCTCATCACGCTCCACACACCTAAGACCAAGGAGACATACGGCATCCTTTCCAAGGAACAGCTCTATAAGTGCAAGAGAGGCGTCAGGATCGTTAACGCTGCAAGAGGCGGTCTTGTTAACGAGCAGGATCTCGCAGATGCATTGGCTGACGGCCAGGTAGCTGCAGCTGCAATCGACGTTTTCGACAAGGAGCCTTCTTATAACAAGGCACCCGGCGAGCAGGAGTACGATAACGTTCTCCTCCACGCACCTCACTGCTATATCACACCTCACCTCGGTGCTTCCACAGTTGAAGCTACGGCTAAGGTTGGTCAGGGCATCGTTGAGCTTATCGACGGTGCTTTGAAGGGTGAGCTCGTTGCAGCCATCAACATGCCCAAGTTCTCAGGCTGCATCGAAGACATCAAGCCTTACTGCTCACTCGCTGAGAAGATCGGCCGCATGTATTTCCAGGCTGAAGCTACACCTATCTCCAAGGTGGAAGTAAGATACAGAGGCGAACTCGCTGAGAGCTCCGGCACAGGCATCATCACACTCTCACTCATGATGGGTCTTCTTAAGGGTATGGGCAATGACCACGTATCTTATGTAAACGCTCAGGAGTGCATGGCTGACACAGGTATCGAAGTTGTCGAGACAAAGACAGAGTCCATCCAGAAGTACAACAACTTGATCAACGTTAAGTTCGTTACTGAAGACGGCAGAGAGCTTAAGATCAACGGAACGGTATTCGGACCTGACACAGAGGTTATCGTTTCTTTCTTCGGTTACGAGATGAACTGCCCGCTCTCCAACACAGTTCTCGCTCTTAAGAACAACGATGTTCCGGGAGTTATCGGAAGGATCGCTACGATCCTTGGATCTCACAACATCAACATCGCTTCCATGCATTGGGGAAGAAAGAACCAGGACGGTTCCGATAATCCGCATGCTCAGGCTTTCGTTGCCATCGACCAGCCTGTATCACAGGAAATCATCGATGAGCTTTCAAAGGCAGAGGGTGTACTCAAGGTATCGCTCTTAGAGCTCGCATAATATATAATACAAATTAAAGTATCAGACCGCAGGGGTTTTGCCGGTGAAATACCATTATTCAAGAAAAGAAGGTTGGCTGGGTAATCCCTGCGGTCTTCTATATTTCAGAGGAATATATCATTTATTCTTCCAGCTCAATCCGTACAGCTTCAGGTACGGCCCTATGCACTGGGGTCATGTAACGTCTGAAGACCTTATCAATTGGGAAGAATGTCCGGTAGCCATAAGCCCCGAGAATGAACTAAGCTGCAATTCAGGTTCTGCAATAGTTCACGACGGTAAGATATGGTTATTCTATACGTCCCTGTCTAACGATAACAAAGAGACTGTGTGTGCCTGCTGCTCAGGTGACGGAGTTAACTTCACCAAGATGGGGAGTCCTGTTGCCACATCTCCTTTTGAAGGGACATCCAAGTTCAGAGATCCTTTTGTAATGCGCTACGGCAGTGGTTTCCGCATGATAGTAGGTGCCGGCAAATTCGGCGTCGCTAAGGTAGTGCAGTTCGAATCAGACGACCTCATCAACTGGACTTATAAGGGTGAACTGTTATCAGACGGCAAGTACGGAAGTGTTATCGAAGCTCCCCAGATGCTTAATATCGACGGCAAGTGGGTATTCATCATTCAGGGAGAGCGTCACGTTCCGACCAAGGTCTTATTTGCTACCGGTGACTACGACGGTGAGAGGTTTGTTTTCGACGACGCATCAGACCCGTTCAAACCCGTAGATCTCGGAGAAGACTTCCTTAATCCCGTTACATGTGAAGATGCGGAAGGCAGAATGGTCCTTATGTCATGGATGTTCTCCATGAAGATGAACTCTGCTGCCATAAGCATTCCGAAGGAAGTGTTGATCTCAAGGAGCGGCGAAGTGTGCCTCGTGCCTTACGGCGAATTAAGACACCTGAGCGTTGCAGAGAGCAGTTTTGTGGGCTACGGCGCAGGACGGCTCATGGTTACATTTGAAGGCCGCACGTTGTTTGACAGAGCATACAGAGAATGCCCTGAGATCAGGGTAATAGAAGATATCGGAACGGTCGAGGTATTCTTAAACGGCGGCCGCGAGATGATATCGCTCTTTATCTGCTGATATTCATGACGAAGATTCTTGCCGAAGGCAGGGGATATCAGATCCTGTACAAAGAAAGAGGCGAAGACAGCGAGAAGATCGCTTCTTCAGGCATGTCCGCACTCTCAAGATTGGATGTCCCTGTCCCGGGGATCATTCCTGCAGCTGATTCCGGCAGGAGAATACGGATCTTGAATAAGAGATACTATCTTGTCTGTCAGGGCAGGTTTGATGAAGCAGAAGGCGTGATGGAAGACCTGCTGTTCCACGATTCTAAGACCAACCGCACATTCCCCGTAAAGCGCATGAGAAAAGGCGTCAAGGAAGCCCGACTTACTTACAGCGTCTTAAGTTATAACGAAGAAAAAGACCTGTCCTTCGTATCAGTCGTATTGGATACGGGAAGAACTCACCAGATCAGGACCCAGTTCGCATCAAGAAAACATCCCCTTGCAGGAGACGGCAAATACGGGAGCAGGATCAAGTGCCCGATAGCTCTCGTCATGGCTGAATTAACTTACGATGAAGGTGAGGGGTCTGACCCCGTTACGATTAATACCGATCCAAAAGAAGAACTGCCGGAAGTCTAAAATCAGCCGATGTCTGAAGCCATTCCCAGAGGCGCAACCTTATAGATCCTTAAGTTACCGTATGTGAATACCTCTTCTCCGAGCTCAGCAAATACCTCTGAATTATCGAACTTATATCTGAAGAGTTCCATGTCTCCGATAATGATGTATTCTATCTGATATTTGTTGATGAGGTCCTGAACCTCAGCAGCATTCGTGCTCGTATATAGGATATCGATATCCTTATGGCGCGGTGTGATATAGAGTTTCCATACATCCCTGTCAGGATCGGAAACCAGCGTATCCGACGCTTTGTCCACGATTCCGTGATAACGCCAGAGCCATTCATGAGTCTGCCATCCGAATACGGTGGGAAGACCTGTATAAGCTGAGATAATGTTGTTGTCAGTGTAGCTGTTGCCATATACTTCGCAGATAACGGGGCTCCCCTTAACTTCTGAATTGAACCAGTTAATGGCTTCCATATAAGGCGTAAGATTGCCGGCATGGTTATCTTCCACCACATAACTTACGTGATTTGCAATATAAGCCGTACCGTCCAAGCCCCTGTAACGCTCGCGGTTCCAGTTCTCGCCTGAACGCTGCTTTAATGATGCCAGTGTGTAGTGGGCAGGGATAAAGAGAAGGAGCGCGAAGAAGAGCCCGATAACAAAGAGAGGTGTCGAATACTTACCGTTTTTGCTGACGAACCATATGAGTCTGATGATCGAATAGACCATCGTCATTGACAGGATAATGAACGCTGCGAATGTGAACTTGAACATCGTGTTCGAACGCAGGTATCCGCCTGTATAAATGTCTCTTACGTAGAAAATCTCAGGTGCGGCAAGAAGCATGAGAGCTACGACCGTCATGCCGCATACGAAGATGTCTATGATGTTGCGCTCGCAGAAGAACTTCTGAACGGGGTTGGTATAAGTATTCTCGCTTCCGACGACAAGAGCCCTGGTATTGCCTGCCTGAGCCTTCTTCTTTGCCTTGACGGATGAGATGTACATGTAGTTCTTGCTCGCGAAAACTATCACCACAAAAGCCACGCTGATTATCACGTGCGTGCCCCAGAGAATGAACAGCTGGAACAGTGAAGAACGGTTCCGTACCATTCCGAGCGAATTGGAGATCATGTCGAAGTTCATGTTGAACGTCAGAGCCGTAAGTGAAGCGACAGAGAATACGAAGCTCATCTGGAAAGATGTTCTGGGAAGAGCTGTAGGGCTTACGACGCAGAACAGGAAAGAAGCAACCATGAGCAGTGACTCTAATGCAAAAAGGACTACCGGATTACTGCCCTGTGACAGGTAGATCAGCAGGATGCCCAGTACGTTTACTACGAAAACAACAGCTCCGACTATGTTCGTGAACTTAGGCGATCTTACGATGTTCAGCACGAAGAAACCCATGGAACAGAAGATGAAGTAGATCAAAAAGTCCCAGTAGTTAGTCATCTGGGCGCATCCCAAGAGGACCGCGCAAAGTACGAGTTCGAGAGTTATGGATGATTCGAACTCGGGCACGATCCTGCCTTCGCCGCTGATATTATCCAAAGTATGTTTTATATCGATCTCCTCTTTGGTCGGGAGCTTGACCGAGCAGATCATGGAGAGAACGATCGCCGATATGAGAAGAACGATCATCATCGATATGACATGCGCATGAAGGTCTCCAACAAGGTATGAATAGAACGGAAATTCCTCGATCGTAAAGTCGCCGCCGTTTGTCGTGACTTCAGGATTCCATCCGATGAATCTCGTGCTGTCGGGATAGAAGAAATTATCCGTTCTTCCGACGTCTATGCCGAGACTCTTGAAGATGTTGAGCAGGCCGTTTCCGAAGCTGTTCTCATCGTAATAGAACGAGTGCGAGTTGCCCCAGACGGATACTGCAAGACCCGTTGCGATTCCTGCCACATACTTAATTAGTTTGTTATCGGTAAATCCCTTGGTTGCAGCAGCTTCTATAAGGAACTTTCCTATGGAGAAACTCATGGCAAAAGGAATAGCCGTAGCCGAGCACATGGCGAGGTTATAGCCGACGCCCGAAGGAACATTAGTCGTCTTGACCATGACAGACCAGATATACTGGCCGAAGTAGTAATAGTTGATCTGATGGCCAGAGAGCCACATGTCTCTTGCAGGGAGCTGGTCGTTCCTCAGCATCGACATTATGAAGCCGTAATCCATGAACTTCTCCTGACCGTTGATGTCAGGCAAAAATCCCTTGAAGTAGCACATCAGGAAGAACATAACGACGAACATTGTCTCTTCTACTACGACAGCTTCAACGAAGCCTTTGGTGTTAAGCTTCTTTTTGAGAGAATCCCTGAATGTCTTGGGAACATAACAAAGCGCTCCGACTATCAGGGCAGAGAGCAGGATGCATATGATGTTGATCCTGAAGATCTTAACGTGGGTAAGTGTCCATAAGACCAGACACGTGAATATGAGTCCCATAGGCTGGGACAGGAAAAAGCCTCCGGAAGAGAACTTATCCCAGAGTTTTGCTGCCAGAGGCAATGTAACAAATCCGAAGAGGAATAGAACAAATACCCACCAGAGAGCATGAAGAGTGTCTGCTGTTCCCATGGTGAGGATGCCGATAAGTGCACCGGCAATGAACGGGATTAGGAGCAGAACAAAACGCAAAGGAGATGTTGCCTCGAAAGGAGCCGGAATGTTCTTCCTCATGACAGAACTCCTTCTTGAGGTTCTTTTGTCACGCTGTCCTGACTGCCAAGCTCGGTAACGGGAGCATGGTTTGCCGGTTTTGCGAGCGACAGCTCATATGACTTTATGATCTCCGAACTGATTCTGCCTGCCAGAGCTACAACGGAATCCATGTGGTTCTCCGGAGTCTCATTGGTGGCAAACTTCGTAAGTCCGGTTGAACATACATAGAGGTTATCACAAGGATTTGTAAGATCTATCTCGGGATATTGGGATGTCAGTGCATAACGTGTCTTTGTGAGACGCCATGACTTAACATCGGATTTGCGGAGCGAAGGATAGAGTTTTCGAAGACCTGCAAAATACTTGAGCATGATGTTCGCATCGGAATCTATCCATAGTGCATCGGTAATCGAGCATGAGCCTACGAGATATACGACGGCACCGCCGTAATTGCGCTCGCCGAAAGCGCTTGAGTGATTGATTATCGCCTTGAACGGAAGCCCTGAATCCTTCGGAGGGACCTGATAGAACATCTGGGATATTTCGTGCTTCATTACCATCATGGCAGTGATCTTTGCACTGTAAGTAACGTTCATTAAGATGTCCCTGTCATCCATCGGGATAGGAAGACCGTGGCTGACGTTAACAAAGGTCCTGCATGAACCTGTGAAGATAACGTAAGCGCTGTCTATGACAACTCTTGTTGAATTCGAGAGGATGCAGCTCGTGCGGTACATACCGCTGCCAAGTCTTGCGATCTCCGCAACAGTGGTCGAATAGCAGATGTGTCCGCCGTTATCGGTTATCTCCTGCATGAGGCTTGAGATAAGGCAGACAAAACCGCCTTCGTAATATCCTACTTTGCGGTGTGAAGCTTTGCCGGACCATGCCGAATCGAACCAGCTGATCCTGTCATCGACACCCATCTCCTTGGACAGGGCGAGCAGCGATTTGTCGCTCTTTCTAAGGTGGTGAGGCAAAAGTTCCAAATACTCTCTTCCTATCCTGGTATAGGCGAGAAGACCGCCGGGAGATGTAAGCTCTTCTACGACAGTAACATTGAAGCCTGCCTTTGCAAGCTTCATGCCGCATGTAAGACCCGACAGTCCGGATCCGATAATGCAGACAGTTTTGCTCTCGTCCAAAAACTTGTTATCTGGATCCGTCATTCGATTATCTTAGCCTCAAGATAGAATCTCTTCTCGAAAGCTTCACCCATAGAGAAAGTCTTTCTCGGGAAAACGCCTTCCTTCTCAACTGTGACGAAGAAAGTATCTTTGCTGATAGCGGGAACGAGGATTCCCGCATTGCCTGCTGTCGCAAGCTTTCTTACGGAATCTTCGCCGTGAATGTAATCGCACTCAAGTCCCAAACTGTCGATCATCATCTGAACTGATCCTATGGCGAGAGTGTGGGGAGGATTTTCAAGAGATACCCTGATATCTTCTGATCCTTCCGATACAACGACAAAGCTCTGCCTTAAGTCATCATCAGTATCCGTCTCAATGCCGTTATCCTTGAAGTATTCCTTGGCTTTTGCGATGAACTCTTCAGCTGTGATATTGAATACGACTCTGTGGATCGGCTCAAAATCGAGTCCCTTGTCGTGAATATTTACGATCTCAGCAAGCGCATATCTTGCAGGGTGATTCTGTTTCTGATCTTCTGACAGTGTTGCTCTTATGTTCTCCCAGTGAGCCTTCGCGGAAGCAAGCGAGTGGTTGCCGTCGCCAACGAGGAATAAGAGTCCGTCAGAGTTATTTGCCTTCAGCGTCTTAAGACCGTCAACGATCGATTCAGCTATAGGTGAACCGTCAGGGATAAATGTGCCCCCGATATGTCCTGAACCGAGCATGAGATCAGTATCGTAAACAGGCGTCAGACCTTCAGCTTCAGCCATGCCGAATGCTTTCTCGATAGTAATCCCTTGAGGATCGTCGATGAGGATCATGATGTGAGGGAGTTCCAGCGGCGAATTTGCCCTGATCCTTACTCTCGGAGGGATCCTCGAGAGTACCGTTCCTTCGGTTGCCCTGCAGATATTCTTGTTTCCGGGTTCGAAGCTGTAGCCCTCAAGGTCAATAGCAGCCATAAGGCCCTTCCTGGAGGGGTGGAGCTCAGTAGCTCTGTCTGTAAGGATGAAGCCTGTCCCGAGGCTTTGGAGAATACCTTCGTCGAGGTACTGTCTTGCCGTCCTGGCAATCGATCCGAGCTTTTCAGTCTCTTTGTCTGTTCCGAGATAGACTTCGGGAAGAACGAGATTCAATGTTGAAGGAGCATTTCCCACTTCCTTCTCGCAGTTCTCCCAGTATTCAGGCTCTGATGTATATTGGTCGCAGGCAATTACTGCCCATTTCTTAAAATCTGTTCCCTGCTGCGGAATAAGGATGTCCGGTACCGCAAAACCGATATCATTAACGGTTCTCACTTTGATTACCCCACCTAAACAATAAAGTGCCTTACATTCTATCACGGTCAGTCTCCGTTTTGGGAATTAAAAGAGGCTTTTTTATGTTTTTTACGGGCCGGACAGGCAGGCTTGCAGTTTTCGCGCTTCTTTACACCGTGAGACTCATTTGAGACTGTTTGGCCTTCATTTACTCAAACGTAATATCGGCAGATTCCGGCTGAAACCTTGGTGCTGAAGCTGATATTTCCCCGTTTAAACTCCCGTTGTGTAACGGAAAAATAAACGGGATTTTGAAGTTCTCAAAAAAACTGTTGCAAAAACTATGGCCTAAGCCATACTTTTTACCACAGAAATCACCTCAAGACCTCGAAAACTGTGGCAAAACATGTGGCCTAAGCCATACTTTTTGCCATACTTTTTACTGTTCATCGAATATGTCTGGTAACACATTGTTTTCACGTGCCCAAAAACACATAAGAATATTAACTTAGAGTACTGTTAATGGTACTATTAATTCATCGAAAACATCAGGGAGGCAGACTTATGGCAAACAGTGAATTAGCGAAGCTCAAGATCTTATTTATCTACGATTATTTCAAGACACAAGTCAGTTCCTCAGGCGGCAAAGAAGCGGTTTCCGTAAATGATCTGATCGCATATCTTGAACAGGAAACGGGATCGACTTTTGAGCGCAAATCGATCTACGCGGACATCAATAAGATCAACGAATACGTGCAAAAATCCGGCCTGACAAAAGACGATAACTGGATCTTCTGCGAAGGCAAAAAGTATAAGCGCTCGGATCTTAAAGATGAGATCCTGATCGATGAAGCAAGACTCATTGTTGATGCCATAAGCACGACGCCTTTCGTCGATTCAGATCTGTGTGAAAAGATCATCAAGATGTTCCCGACATATTTCCCCGAAGGATATCAGAAGAGAACACTCTATCCTCACTTTGAGAAGGTGGACAAGAGGAGCATTTTCAGGCTCAACAGCATCAGAAGCGGAATCGAAGAGAAGCGTTCCCTTAAGATCGTATACGGATACATGCTCGGCAGTGAGCTTACCGAGAAAACAGAGAAGACCGTGTCGCCGATGGCCTTAGACTGGCAGAACAACTGTTATTACCTTATTGCGATCGACAATGCCGATGCAAAAGATCTTGAGAGAGACCAGGCGCTGTCAAAGGCTCTGAAACGTTACCGTGTTGACCGTATGGCCAGTGTCTCGCTGCTCGACGGCTCAAACTATATTGATTACAAAAACGACAGGATGAGAGACCAGGAACTTAAGAGTTTTATCGGTAATTCTGTCTCTGCATATTCGAGCGATCAGATGACACATATGGGGATCACGATAACCGGAACCACCCGTAAGGAGGTCTTAAGAGCTTATAATGCATTTGCATCCAAGGTTAGCGATAAGGTCAGGATCGCTGACGATACTAAACTTGATAAGGGCGTATTGAAGATCAGTGTGAACACCGGTCTTGCCCCGACGCTTTATACGGATCTTTTTGAGCTGTCGACATTTGATGGCGTTAAGATCGAGATCGATAACGATGAAGTATGCCGTAAATATGGAGAATATATTAAGAAAGCGGCTCAGGCTGCAAAACTTAAGAAGCTCTAATTGCAAACGCAATTCAAACGATTTATAATTTCTAAGTTTTATTTTTATTAAGGAGTAATAGCACCGATGAGACAATTTACGTCAAAAGAGCTTAGGAAGACCTGGAAGGATTTTTATATTGAGAGAGGTCACGTTGATGTAGGTGCCGTATCATTAGTATCTGACGGTTCAACCGGCGTTTTATTCAATGTTGCCGGAATGCAGCCCCTGATGCCTTACCTTCTCGGAGAGAAGCACCCTATGGGAACAAGGCTTTGCAATGTTCAGGGTTGTGTCCGTACCAACGATATCGATTCAGTAGGTGACAGAAGTCACGTTACCTTCTTTGAGATGATGGGCAGCTGGAGCCTTGGTGACTACTTCAAGGAAGAAAGATGCAAGTGGAGTTACGAACTCCTTACCGACGTGTTTGGATTTGATAAGGATCACCTTGCAGCAACGGTTTTCGCAGGTGACGAGAATGCTCCCAGAGATGAAGAGGGCGCACAGTTCAGGATCGCTTCAGGATTCAAGCCTGAGAATATCTACTATCTCGGTGCAGACGATAACTGGTGGGGACTTGAGTACGGTCCCTGCGGTCCGGACAGCGAGATGTTCTATATTGCCGACGTTCCCGATTGCGGACCTGACTGCGGTCCGGGATGCTCCTGCGGCAAATACACTGAGATCGGCAATGATGTTTTCATGCAGTACGAGAAGCATCAGGACGGTCACCTCACACCCTTAAAGCAGAAGAACGTTGATACGGGCTGGGGTCTTGAGAGGATCCTTGCTTTCCTTAACGGAACAAAGGACGTTTATAAGACAGACCTCTTTACTGATGCCATCGCTTATATCGAGAACGCATCCGGTGTTAAGTACGATTCAGACGAGAAGCTCACAAAGTCAATGAGAGTCTTAGCTGACCATATCCGTACGAGTGTAATGCTCATCGGAGACAGCGCAAAGCTCGTTCCTTCCAACGCAGGTGCAGGCTATGTCTTGAGACGTCTTATCAGACGTGCAGTAAGACACGTAAGGACATTAGGTCTTAACAAGGAGCACATTTTAGGCCTTGCAAAGATCTACATCGACAACGTTTATAACGACAGCTATCCGCTCCTTGCAACAAACCGTGAGTTTATCTTAAATGAGCTCGACAAGGAGATCGCAAGATTTGAGAGCACATTAGAGAACGGTATCAAGGAGTTCAAGAAGATCCTTGATGACAAGAACAAGGCCGGTGTAAAGGAAATCGACGGCGAATCTGCATTCTACCTCTACGATACATTCGGATTCCCTATTGAGCTCACAGTTGAGATGGCTGCAGAAGAAGGCCTCACTGTTGATGAAGAAGGTTTCAAGGCAGCAATGGAAGCCCAGAAGCAGCGTGCAAGAGAAGCTACACTTAAGAACGCTTCTGATCTCGCTCTGGGTACTAAGGACCTTCCTGCTGAGATCGTATCTGATGACAGGCAGACAGAGTTTGTAGGTTATGAGCAGCTCGGTACAGAAGCAGTACTTCTCCACCTCATCAAGGCAGCCGCAGAAGGAAACCTCAAGACCGCAGAAGAAGCTTCTGAGGGCGATGACGTGATCGCCATATTTGATAAGACTTCCCTCTACGCTACGATGGGCGGTCAGATCCACGACGAAGGTGTTATCACAGGCGAAGGTTTTGAAGCTAAGGTCATCTCCGTTGATAAGGATAAGGCAGGCAAGTATCTGCACGCTCTGAAGATCACTTCCGGCACTGTTAAGCAGGGAGCTTCTGTAACTATCACAACTGACAAGGCAGAAAGACTTGCAATTGCCAGAAACCATACAGCTACACACATCCTGCTCGCATCTCTCCAAAAGGTCCTGGGTCCTCAGGTTGAGCAGGCAGGTTCTTATGTCGGCAGCGACAGGTTAAGATTCGACTTCAACCACTTCCAGGCAATGACAGCTGAAGAAATCGCAAAGGTTGAGGAGATGGTAAATGACGTTGTCCTCCAGGCGCTTCCTGTTGAGACTAAGGTCCTCGGTATTGAAGAAGCTAAGAAGCTCGGCGCTACTGCGATCTTCGGCGAGAAGTACGGCGAAGTCGTAAGAGTCGTTGCAGTAGGTGATTTCAGTGATCCGTTCGATCTCGAGTTCTGCGGTGGTACACACCTTACAAACAGCGCGCAGATCGGCCAGTTCAGGATCGTATCCGAATCAGGTATCGCTGCAGGCGTCAGAAGAATAGAAGCAGTTACAGGCGTTAAGTGCTACGAGATGAACAAGGCTGACAGAAACCTCATCGATAATGCTGCTGCAGCTCTTAAGACTCCCAAGGATAAGATCGTTGAGAGGATCGAATCCCTTCACGCAGAAGTTAAGTCTCTCGAAAAAGAACTCGCTGAGATCGAGAAGGCCAAGGCAGGTTCATTTGCTGACAGTGCCATCTCAGGCGCTAAGGATATCGGCGGCGTCAAGGCAGTTATCGCTGAGTGCAGTGCAGCTGATGCGGCAGCACTGAGAGATACAGCCGACAAGATCAGAGACAAATTGGACTGCGGCGTAGTATTCCTCGCAGCTAACGGCGGCGACAAGCTCCTGTTCACAGCTATGGCTACTAAGTCTGCTAACGAGAAGGGCGCTCACTGCGGAAACATCATCAAGGAAGCTGCAAAGGTTGCAGGCGGTGGTGGCGGCGGACGTCCCGACATGGCTCAGGCAGGCGGTAAGGATGTAAGTAAGCTCTCTGAAGCACTCGCCAAGGCTGAGGAAGTCCTGGCTTCACAGGTAAACGGTTAAAGGAGAACAGTTATGTGCTTATTTTGCGATATCGTTGAGGGCAAGATCCCTTCAACAAAGGTATATGAGAACGATTACGTGTTGTGCTTCAAGGATATCAATCCGGTAGCTCCCGTACATGTTCTCGTAGTTCCGAAGAAGCACTTTGCCAACATCAACGAACTGGCAAGTGATCCTGAGGGTGCACTTTATTCTGCAGAGATCACCAAGGCAATTGCCGAGGTAGCAAAGATCAGCGGCGTAAGCGATGCTTACAGAACGATCAACAACTGCGGTGAAGCAGCAGGGCAGACCGTTATGCACGTTCACTTCCATGTGATCGGCGGTACGACTCTTACGGAGAAACTCATCTGATCCTATGGCTAGAATGAGAACTAAGCGCAATATACCTGTGCGCATGGAGAAATGCCATGAGCGCTGGTTTGATGCGCCATTATTTAACCGCGGAAAGTGGAGAGAAGCCTGCGGCTTTTCTGAAGATATTCCGGTTTGGCTCGAGATCGGCTGCGGCAAAGGGAAATTTTGCACGGAGATGGCCTTAAGGCATCCGGAAGTGCTCTATATTGCCATGGAAAAGGACGCTTCCGTTACGCTTGCGGCAATTGAGAAAGCACACGCTCTTGAGATCCCGAATCTCTTCTTCATCAGAGGCGACGCCAATCTCATCGAGAACTATTTTGCTGAAGACGAAGTAAACAGGATATTTCTGAACTTCTCAGACCCCTGGACCAGGCAGAATAAGCCAAAGCGCCGTCTGACCTACAGAGACTTCCTCAATAAGTACAAGGTCATGATGCGTGAGGGCGGTGCGATCGAGTTCAAGACCGATAACGACGACCTGTTTGACTTCTCGCTGAACGAATTCAAAGAAACCGGATTTACGCTGACCGATGTGACCCGCGACCTTCATAACAGCGAGTGGAATGAAGAGAATATCCGCACCGAGTTTGAGCAGAAGTTCGCAGATCAGGGCATCCCGATCAAGAGAGTCGTTGCGGTGATGTAAGTTTTCGATCGCGGCTTAAAAGTCTTCGAAAAAGATTCCCGGACCAATGCATTATACCGCCCGGAAGCAAAACAAAAATCGTTTGAGTGAAAAAAGGGGCAATCAGCTCCTTTTTTATTAAAATTTACATTCTTATGACAAAAATGCTGTGGAAAACCCTGTATCAGTGGAGTAGAATTCTTACGGTGCAGAACTAAGAGCACTATTTTAAGTTTAATAATCCCGGTTAAGGGAATTTAGGAGGAATTCAATATGGCAGTAAAAGTTGCGATTAACGGTTTCGGTCGTATCGGTCGTCTTGCTTTCAGACAGATGTTCGGTGCTGAGGGTTATGAG
>JAILHX010000125.1 GCA_024695565.1 Saccharofermentans sp.
TTCTCCGCCCATGATCACTATAACAGCTCTGTCAGAACCGTTATCCGGTTCTGCGAGATGGCCGGTAAAACCATTTTTCCTTATAGTGAAATCTTCGTGTTTCATCAGACTATTTCCATAAACTCATCAATAGCTTTCAAGACCGGTTCCTGAAACCTCTTTCCACCAAAGAGCCACTGTTCATGCTGCATATCAAATTCTCTTATCTCGGGATCGCGGAAATACTTAAGGTAACGCTTCTTATACTTCTCTCCCATCTTGTTCGCATATATAAAATGAGTCTTTGTTCCGTCAACATGGATATCATTCTTGAGGCATGTGATCAGGTCTGTATAGAACTGATTCTTTATTGACTCTGTCTTAAATCTGGTGAACGAATCAAGGAACATATCAGCGGTCTTTTCATCCATTTCGAAAAGCTCTATAAATTTCGCTTTTGCTTTCTGCTTTTTCTTTTCACTCTTGGTAAAGCTTGTCAACAACGGAGTAACGAGTGCTGATTTCATTTTTGCAGACAAAACTCCGCTCTGATCGAGGTCAGAACTGCCGAAGATGCCGTGATCCATGTGAATTTTCTCACGCATAATGAGCTGGCCCACAAAGCTGCCGCCAAGCGAAGAACCAAGCGCTCCGTCTATCCTGCCGTTATGGTTGTCTATGATGTATTTCTCGATTTTTTCAGTTACGGTGATCATGTCAGGAAAAATCAGATCACTTCCGTCAAAGCCATCGTAGTTTACAAGTATCAAATGATACTTCTCAGCGAGGCTGCCGATTACCGTCGAGAAGTTTATCTGCCAGTCACAGCACGTTCCGGGAAGCAGCATTAATGTCTTACCCGACATATTGCCGGTCTCTTCAAATGTCATCCGAATAACCCTCTCTTTTCGTAATTCTCAGTTTTGACATCAAGGAGCTTATAGCCCATCTCATTTAGCGCATCCTTAACAGCGTTTCCGTCGACCGGTTCTGCGGTCACGAATGAACATTCGCCTTTACGGTGTGAACTCTTTACTTTCGATGCGTTTGGAAAAGCCTTGCGCACAATATCATTAACATGTGCCTCACACATTCCGCACATCATACCGTCGATCTTTAATGTTGTCTTAACCATAATTACTCCCTGTTCTTTAATATTTCAGCCGGCTTTATCTTCTTTATTCTTCCAGTAAGCACAAGTGTTATCAGCAGATAAAGGGCAATGATGACTGCAAAGATCAGCGCAAAAAGTACCGGAGGATAATCTGCATTAACACCTACGCCTACGTTACTTACAAGATATCTCGGATAGATATAGTCCATGATCGCTTTACAAAGAGGAATTGAGATCAATGAACCTGCAGCTACAATGTAGAAATTTCCATCCAGATACATCTTTCTGACTTCCTTATTCCTGAATCCGAAAACTTTGACCAGTGAGATATTAAATGCCGACCTGTCTATCATCATCTTGACCATGAGATACATGACCACCACAAAGACAACAGAAGCAGCAACCGACATAGTCGTTACCATAGGTGCCATCATCTCAACATAAACGCCTGAAGATCTTGCAATCTCTTCCTTGGATACTGTGGAATAAAGCCTTCCGGAATCAATATCGAGAGCGTGATCAGAGAAGACAACATTGAAATAGTCGTCGTCTTCATTGAACAGATCTCTGCATCTGTCGATATCCATAAATACGAACATCGAAGCCGTATAATCGAGTATCCTGACTACTCTGAACGCATACAAACGCTCTCCATTATCGTCACTTAGCGTGAATACGTCTCCGACAGAGATTTTGTATTTGTTCGCTACTGCAGAGCTTATTACAACATCAGAATCATTATCAGGCATATCTCCTGTGTCAAAGAAAGGATTATCCTTCGTTATGCCCAATACAGTTACATCGAATGTATAGCCGTAAATCTCTTTTTTGAATCCTTCTGCTACTGCTTCATATCCGCCCTCAGGAACTTCTTCAGTCGGATACTTGTAGCTATACATATATTCGTATTTGGTCAGATTAATATAACTTTCTTTAACATTGGTACAGTAAACACTTGTGTTGATAGCCATGAGTGCAACAAGAAGGCTCATGAAAAGGCCAAAAACAACTGTAAGTCCTGCCCGAATCTCACGCATTATCTGTCTTATTCTGAACATAGGGATAAACTTTAATCCCTTGATTTTAAGCTCCTTGCCGCGCACGGCTTTCTGCTCATTATGCAGGAGTGACAGTGGTGTTCTTACCAGTCTGTTTCTTACAACAAGAACATTAACAATAAATGCCGTTAACGGAGGGATTAAAAGGCCGTAGATAAGAACAAACGGCTTAACGATTATTTCCATCTTCGGCATGGAGTAATATCCTAATGTATCCTGCAGCTGGGCAGGGATCCCTGCCGGCGTGAATATCGCAATTATAGTCCCAATCACTCCGGATATAAACGTTACGATAACAGGAACGGCAACATAACTTATAGTTAATGTTCTTCTCTTCACGCCCATTGAATAAAGCGCTCCGATAACAGGGCTCTCCTGGTCTATAGTGTGTACAATGAACACAGAGATTACATATGCGAAAAGAACAACCAGCAGGATTCCGAATATGATGCTTGCCGAATAGTTGATCTGAACGTCATCAGCCGCCGAACCGATCCTCGGATTATCTGCTTTGGTAAGAAACATGCGAAGGTTCGACAGATCAATATTATATACTTCATCAATCAGATCATTTGCTTCGTCAGAGAATTCTTTAACTCCGTCAGACAGTTCTCTGGCGCCATCAGCAAGATCTGCTGAGCCGTCCTTTATCTCTTGGGAACCGTCATAGAGTTCATCGATACCATCAGCAAATTCATCCGCTCCCTCTCTTAGTTCAGAAATACCGTCATGTAATGCTGCTGCACCATTTCCGAGTGCGGCACTGTTGGAATTAAGCGTTTTGATACCCGCATATAACTGATATGCTCCGGCTGAAAGACTTGAAGCGCCGGCATTTACGGCAGCAATTCCGCTTTGTATCTGCCCGTACCCAGCGGTCATAGTTGATACCGGATCAACAAAACCTGCAGCTACTCCTGCGACATACGGATCTTCGCTCTGCGCCATAACCCCGACTGAGTCGTACAGTTCATTGACACCTTCTCCGTACTGAGCTGCTCCGTTATTAAGTCCATCTGTACTTGCAGCCAATTCGGCAGCTCCGTTCGAGAGTTCTGATGCGCCAGATTCGATCTGGCCAACGGCAGCAGTATAATTCCTGATACCTTCCTCTAATTCAGCTGCACCTTCATCTAATGCTTCAATTCCGTCTGTAAGATCCGGAACAGCATCGTGAAGTTCGGTCATACCGTCATGGAATTCATCTATACCGTCAGCAAGCTCTTCTGCTCCGTCGGCAAGTTCTTCTGCACCGTCCTTAAGCTCATCAATGCCGTCTAAGAGTTCGTCTTTTCTCTCAGTCATCCTATTCCAGTATTCTTTAAAATACTCGTCGTCCACATCGTCGACATCGAATTTGTTCTCTTCAAGGATACTTTTGAGTTCATCCTCACCCATTGCATCATTAAGGACATAGGCGTAATAGTACTCTTCTGATGCCATAGAGCAGCTGGAAGCATAAAGCTCGTCATAAGCTTCGGGTGTAATAAAGATCAAGCCGAAGTATCTGCTGTCTACAACTGTATCGCTGATTTTCTTGATAACAGTGTTGTAATCAGGAGTAGCACCGATTCCTGTAACCGTAAACTCTTTTTCACCGATCGTGATATTATCACCGATATTAATATTATTTACTTCAGAATAGCGTCTCTCAATTACAGCTTCATTATCTGCCGCAGGTAATACTCCGTCTATCAGCGAGATCTTATTGATATCCTCTCTTACCTTGAACGCTCTTAACACCTGATTCTCATTAAGAGCGTAATCAACATAAAACATCTTCTCAATTGACACGCCGCGGTCAGTTATTCTCTTTAATTCTTCATCCCGCAAAGGCACGAAGACAGAGAACTCACCGTCTTCACAGTTAAGCTCCCTGTCTGATATATCCGTGGTATCAATGACCGTATCCGCCGCTGCCATAAGACTAATTACAATAAACAGCGAAAAAACGATAAGAAGAGCCAGAGCAATGTATCTTGTAAAACCGGATTTAAGATCGCGCAACGCTCTCTTAAACAATATCCAGCCCATATCAGAGATCCTCCAATTCCGAGGCAGGGATCTTAGTCTCGTTTCTGTAGTCTTTGTATATCTCTCCGTCCTTGAGATAGATAATGTGATCGACCATATTCTTGATAGAGTTATTGTGAGTAACTATAAGCATGGTTGTTCCGTACTGCCTGTTAATCTTTTCGAGCAGTACAAGAATATCTCTGGAAGTCTTTGAATCGAGTGCGCCCGTAGGCTCGTCACAAAGCAAAACCTTAGGATTCTTAACTAATGCCCTTGCAATAGCGCATCTCTGCTGCTGACCGCCGGATAACTGCGAAGGGAACTTATGCTGATGTTCGGTAAGGCCCAATACTTCGAGCAGCTCATCCATGTTAAGCGGATCTTTTGTAAGATACTCGCAAACCTGGATATTCTCCCTGACCGTAAGATTGGGAACGAGATTATAGAACTGGAAGATAAATCCCAGGTTAGCTCTTCTGTAATCGGACAGCTTCTCGCCTTTAAGTCCTTCTACCAAAGTGCCTGCAACAGACACACTGCCTGAATCTATATCATCCAAACCGCCGATACAGTTGAGCAATGTAGACTTGCCGGAACCGGATGTGCCCTGTATAACGCACATCTCACCCTTGTCGATCTTTATGCTGACTCCTTTTAATACCTGGACGAAGCTTCCGCCTTCACCATAAGACTTTTTAAGGTCTCTTGTCTCTATATACATAAAAAAACACCTCATATTTATACTGTATAAATGTTAGTCTATGCTAACTTTTTGGTGAATATATGTTTTCGACAAGGATTTTGAGTCAAATGCAAGTTAAATCTGTCAAATAGTTAGATTTAACTAATATTTGTATGTTGTATCTGATTCTGATAATCAAATTAAGTATTTAACTATGCTTATTCTCTTTGAGATATATAGTTTTTCCGTGTTTAAGGCCCAATACATAGTCACAGCATTCCGAGATAAGTTCGGGATCATGCGTGGATACGATAACTGAAGCGCCCGTGTCAGATAACCTCTTCAGCAGCTCAGACACCTTCTCCATGTGCAAATAGTCAAGTCCTGATGTAGGCTCATCGAAAAGAAGTATCTGAGCATCCGATGCCAATGCTGACGCTATGGCAACACGCTGCTTCTGGCCGCCTGAGAGCGCCATGGGGTGAGTGTCTTTGAACTCAATCAGTCCGAGCAGTTCCAAAAGTTCATCACAGCGTTTTTCGTCCTCTTCCTTCATTGAGAGCATCACTTCAGACTTAACGCTGTCAGTAAACAGTTGGTGGTTAACATCCTGCATGACCATATAGCAGATCTTAAGTCTCTGCCTGCCCTTGTAAGTTATTCCATCAGACACTATCTTGCCTTTGCAGTCGCCTTCAAGTCCGCAAAGACATCTTAAAAATGTGGATTTACCGGTACCGTTAGGTCCTACAAGACCAATTACCTTGCCTTTTGGTATCTTAAGCTCAGGAATATTGAGATTAAGGAAATCACCATCAGATTCTTTGAACCGCTTTTTAAATATAAGATATGGACGTTTCTTATAGCTGAAATAGAAATCCTTAAGCTCAATAGATGGTTCAGTCTCACACACACCGGACTCGCATTCTCCCCTGATCTCCCTGATCAGTTCCTCTTCCAAAGCTAAGGGTCTGAGCTTATATTTTTTTACCTCTTCTTCTCTAAGGCTGCTAAACTCTTCCGAGTTCCACTCTTTTTCAATCATACCGCCTTCCATATAGATAACACGGTCAACGGCTTCTTTCAGATACCATAGCCTGTGCTCGGAGATAACTATTGTCTTTCCCTGACGCTTCCATTCCATTATTATTCCGCGGAGGAGTTCTATGGAATCAAAATCCAGATTCGAAGACGGTTCATCCAACAGGATAATCTTAGGAAGCAGCGCCGCAACTGAAGCACAGGCTATCCTCTGTTTCTGTCCCCCGGACAGATCGAAAACACTTCTGCCCAGCAATTCTTCCAGATCCATCTCGGCTACAACATCATTCATTCTCGTCTTTATCTCTTTGGGTTCAAGACCGATATTTTCAGGTCCGAAAACTATCTCCCCGTCAGTATCGACTGAGAAGAACTGACTCCTCGGATTCTGGAATACCGTTCCTACAGTTCCAGCCATCTCATGAAGTTCAGTGTTCTTTATGTCATGTCCGGCAACTTTTATCTCACCACTCAATTCTCCTGAATAGTAATGAGGAATGAGGCCGTTAATGAGCCTGATTATAGAAGTTTTGCCTGAACCGGATGCTCCGCACAGGAGAACCGTCTGGCCCTCTTCAATACTGAGGTTCACATTAGAAAGGGATCCGTCTTTGGAACCCTTGTACTGGAAATTTATGTTTTCGAGATCGATGACACTCATAAGAAATACTTAAATACAACGAAGAGCACTGTCGCAGCTGTAAGGAAGGTCAGGAGCAGATAATCAGCAATGCCGAGCTTAAGTTCAACAACGCTAGACCTCTTTACTTCTCCGCCTAAACCTCTGGTAATGGCAGCTGCTGACAGTTCTTCGCCTATGTTAACGCACGAAAAAAGGAGCGGGATCATTCTGAATTCAAACATCTTGAGTACGTTTCCGCCGCCGAGCATGACTCCGCGCATTCTCATGGCATCGTTAATCGATGAATACTCTTCCTTGATCGTCGGGAAGAAACGCATGACTACAGCCAAAGACACAGCGATTCCGTCAGGAACATGCATCTTCTGCATACATGACATAAACTCTCCGATCTTCGTAGTTCTTACCACATACCAGGCTGTGATAAGGGCAGGCATGAACTGGACAACTATACCGCAATACCCTATAAGAATTGATGCAATGAGTCCTTCTGATTCAGCTGACAAAAAGAAGAATGTCAGAACGAGAGCCGTACCATATGCAAGCAGGAACCTTAATGCCGACGCATATTTCTTCTCCAAAATAAGAAGTATTATCGGAATGAGCGTTATAGAGAGTCTGATTGCCCATAAGAACGGAGTCGTAGCACTCATCATTACGATAAGCGAGACAACAAAAATCATGAACAGTTTGGTGCGCGGATCAAGCTTCATAGTTATACAATGCCTGCTTTTGCAAAATGCTTCTTTACGGCAGCCTTGCCGATAACCGCACCGAGACAACCGAAAGCAAACGCAAGAACAACAAGGATTCCGATTGTTTTTATATTGATCGCAGCAAACAGGTTGTTGATGTAATCCGCAGAGTATCCGCTATCAACAAGACCCTGGCGGTAAGATTCAGCAGTTACAAGGATTGGGAAATAGTTGGCACAGATCCAAAGATTGAAAACGCCAAAACTCAATATGATCTTCTTGGAGCTCTTATAGTTACCCGATTTAGCAATTAAGTCTGCAACAAGGCCTGAGATAATGATGAGCGGCGCTCCGAGATATCCCATTCCTCCGATAAACATGATGATTGCTAAGAGAACGGAAACAATCGTTATCATTCCGAACTTCTCAACCTTTGAATAGAAAAGCATCATAGGGATACCACTTGCAAGAGGAAGTATTACTACGTAAGCTGCAACAATAAACGGGTGTATATATCCGAGCATTCCGAATGCAAATTCAACAGCAAACAGTATTGCCGTAAAAATACCAATCGTAATAAAATCTTTTGCTTTAAGTCTGTTATTCTTCTTTTCCATTATCTTCTCCTGTTTGATTATGAGATCAGCCAATATAGATCCGTTATCTTTTCAGCTATCTCAAATCAGAAATTTTGCAATGTTATTAGTCTAGGCTAACAAACGGAAAATATAATAGTTAGTTAGGTCTAACTTGTCAACATAAAGTAATTTGATATCCCCGTTCTCTTTGTGCAAATTCACATTTTTCTTGATTTCTCTTGCAGAATAGCGAATGAAAGATATAATGTTAGCCGAGACTAATTAGTTGCAGCTAACATTTGTAAAATATTATTTACGATATGTTGTTTTTCGCACAGATAGCGAGGTTGACATGATGCCTATAACAGTTGCCGATTGCGGCGAGGAAATGATCGTAAGAAAAGTCGGCGGAAATCCTGAAGTAAAACTTCATCTTGAGAATCTCGGTATAGTACCCGGCGGACTCGTTACCCTTGTAACAGTTAACGACGGCAACGTCATTCTCAAAGTAAAGGAATCCCGTATTGCATTGAACAAAGACATGGCCATGAAGATCATGGTCTGACAAACAAGTTATCAATTTAGAGGAGGAATATATGAAGACTTTAAAACAAGTAAAGGTTGGACAGACCGTTAAGGTCGTAAAGCTCCACGGTGAAGGCGCCGTAAAGCGCAGGATCATGGACATGGGAATCACCAAAGGTGTTGAGATCTACGTCCGTAAGGTAGCGCCTCTGGGGGATCCGGTAGAGATCACAGTCAGAGGTTATGAATTGTCACTTCGAAAGAAAGATGCCGAAATGGTTGAAGTTGAATAATTAAGGAGGGGCAATAACATGGCTGATTCAAACATCAAGATCGCATTAGCAGGTAACCCGAACAGCGGTAAGACAACGCTCTTCAACGCTCTTACGGGTTCCAACCAGTTCGTCGGCAACTGGCCGGGCGTAACTGTCGAGAAAAAGGAAGGTAAGCTTAAAAAGCACGAAGGTGTTACAATCACTGACCTTCCGGGTATCTATTCCCTCTCACCTTATACATTAGAGGAAGTCGTAGCACGTAACTATCTCATCGATGAGAATCCTGATGCTATCCTCAACATCGTTGACGGTACTAACTTAGAGCGTAACCTCTATCTCACAACACAGCTTACAGAATTAGGTATTCCTGTCATAATGGCAGTCAACATGATGGACGTCGTAGAAAAGAACGGCGATAAGATCGACCTCGAGATGCTCGGCAAGCAGATGGGCTGCAAGGCTGTTGCTATCTCCGCTCTTAAGGGAACA
>JAILHX010000127.1 GCA_024695565.1 Saccharofermentans sp.
CCGGTATGCGCGAACGCTTATTACCTGATGGATGACCACTACATCAAGAGGGTCGATCACAATCAGAAATATAAAGACACTTGCAGCATGTGCGGAGTCAGATACGGCTACGACTACAAGGTCTATGACAACAGCGAGGTGATGATTGCATATGGATGAAGTAATTCAGAATCCGGAAAGAGCATCTTGTCAAAAGCTATCTCGACCCTATAAGAGGAAGATAGGAAGGACCAACTTCCTAATATCTTCATTTGGGAACCTTATGACAGACAGGACTGGACAGGAACTAATCATGGAAGTGATCTGTTCAGAAATCAATGAAAACGAGATGAAACAAACGGCATAACAGTATTTGGATATGGTAAAATCATAATGTTGAATAGCCTGTCCTTGCTGTTTGGAAAGGAAGGCAAAATGAAAATAAAACAGCAAGACAGAATAACGGCATTGTATTGCAGACTCAGTAGAGATGACGAGTTTAGTGGTGACAGTGTGAGCATTCAGACTCAGAAGGCTATGCTTTCTCAATATGCCGAGGAAAAGGGATTCGTCAACTGTGAATACTTCGTAGATGACGGTTATTCGGGAACGAATTTCAACAGACCGGACTTTCAACGAATGATTGCTATGGTCGAGAAGGGACAAATAGGAACTGTAATTGTAAAGGACTTGTCCCGTCTCGGAAGAAACTACCTGATGGCAGGAAATTATACAGAAGTTATTTTCCCTGAGTACAAGGTAAGGTTCATTGCTATCAATGATAATGTTGATTCGGATAATGGCGATAACGAATTTGCGCCGTTTAAGAATATCATTAACGAATGGTATGCAAAGGACTGTAGCAGGAAGGTCAAGTCAGCTTTTAAGACAAAAGCTCTTAAGGGCGAGTACACGGGTGGATATCCTGCCTACGGATACAAGAAAGATCCGGACGACAGACATCACTTGATTCCTGATGATCATGCAATCATTGTTAAGCGAATGTTCAGGCTGGCCCTTGAAGGTACCTCTTGCTTTCACATTGCTAAGATGCTGGAGGAAGCGAAGATCCCGACACCAAGAGCCTATCTGATGGATGAGTTCGGTAAGTACAGAACAAACGAGCTTGTTAAGCATCCATATGCTTGGCATAAGTCGACTGTACAAAGGATTCTCAGCAATCCGGTCTATCTTGGTAAATTGGTAAGTCTGAGATATCAAACGAGATCGTTCAAGGATAAGAGAATAGTTCCGAGATCTGAAGATGAATGGATCACTGTTGAGAATACTCATGAAGCATTGGTCGATCAGGATACATTCGATACCGTTCAAAAGAGGATAAGCATTAAGCAACAAGCCACTTGGGCTGATTCGGATAATATCTACAGAGGATTGCTTATCTGCGGCGGATGCAATACGAGAATGGTATTCAGTGCTCGTACAGGCAGATCTTCCAAAGGACACTTCTGCTGCAATAAGCATCGCAGATACGGTGGCAAGGAATGCTCCGCCCACTACATTACTTTGGAGCAGGTCGAGGCAATTCTTCTGGAAGACATCAGGAGACATGCAGCTCTCGTTGCTTCTGATAAAGAAGCATACGTCGAACTTCTCCTGGATCTTGCCGAGAAAGGAACATCCGGTCACAGAAGGCAGACTTTGAAAGAACTTGATGACTGTCAGAAGCGAAGAGATGAACTGGATGTTATTCTGAATCAACTCTATGAGGATCATGCTCTGCATCGCATTCCGGATGACCGATATGCGACCATGACTGATAAGTACAGTACTGAGTATAGTGAAGTAAAAGCCAGGATCTCCAAATTGCAATCCGACGAATCGGAATTTGCGAAGAAAGAGAATGATGCATCGAGATTTGCCGAGCTCGTTGAGCAGTATATCCATATTGATCATCTGACGGAAGCGTTACTTCACACTTTGATCGACCATGTAGTCATACATGAGAAAGAAATCATCGATGGAGATGTTTTTATGAGGGTTGAGATCTTCTATCGCTTCATCGGTAAGGTCGGAGATGACACTGGAGAAGAAATCTACTCAAATCCGACAAAGCAAGCAAAATCAAGGGTTTTGAACGCTTGCAAGTAAGGAAATGGTGCGCAATAGTGAGTAACACCCCTGTGATCATTAAGTATCCGTTCTGGCAGATGACATATGACAATCCCAAGGCTGTCTATGCGTGCCTGAACTTTAATGAGGCATTCTGCCCCGAGCAGATCAGTGACAGGAGTATATGCATCAACGGAGATATATTCGATATACTTATGGCTATAGAACAGTAAATATACAGGATAGTGGAATAAGGATAAATGGATAATTGAGATATAAGTCAATAAAATGTCAACACACGCTCACAAAAAGCCAAAGAATCGGTGGAATAGAAAGATAAACACCACAAGATATTGTGCTTTTTGGATCATACCGACCACAAGATATGGAAGTCAGCAAAGAACTCGAATAGTCTCAAAACCCTGGAAATGCCCTAAAATAGGGCGTTTCCAATTTCAATGTCAACAAAATGTCAACATAATATGGCACCTCACTATTTTTGTGTCAGGGTGTGTCTGTTATTAATTACTGGTTCTGCAGCTCAAAAAGTTATCAAGAGAACTTAACCCGGATGATATAATTACCTTGTCTGAGGGAGTGATCCCTTAGTCAAGAAAATCAACAGGAAAAGTGATTAAGAGAATACGGAAATAGGTTTTGGGGAAAAGGATAGGGATTAAGGATAGATAAATCGTGATATAATTTTATTATTCGGGATGTCTCCCGGACTGGGAATTGCATTGACTGCTTTTTGTTTTGGGGATAGATATGAGAAAAGCAACAAACATAATCAGCATAGTTCTGATATTGCTGTAT
>JAILHX010000046.1 GCA_024695565.1 Saccharofermentans sp.
ACTTTATTCGGTCTTGAATCACCCACTAAAGGCGACCTCCTGGACAGAGGTTACGATAAAGACCTCATTTCCGTAAGTGACGGCGTTGTAACTCTTGAAGGAGATTTCTATGATGTTGCACGCGCAAACATGTGGGTAAAGCACGCCGAGAGGATCTTTTTCGAAGCCGGTGAGTTCAATTGCGGCGCATCTGATGACGCTGATACTAACTTCAACGCTTTTTTCGAAGGCTGCAGAGCCATTAAATGGTCAGACTATATTCCTGCAGGCTGGGCATTCGTTATAAACGGTTTTTCGAGGAAATCCAAACTGTACGGCATTCCTGCCCTTCAGAAACTTGCCAAGAAGGCCATCGCAGAGAGCCTTGCCGTATCAAGAGGTCTCCCGGCTGATACGGTGATCAGCGAGAGCGAAGAACTGGGCACGGTCAAGATCCAGTTCGGCATAGTCAATGACATCTGCCGTTTCATGATCGACACAACGGGCGCAGGACTCCATAAACGCGGCTACAGGCCATTGACGCATGAAGCCCCTATAAGAGAGACCCTTGCATCAGGAATGCTCACATACGCAAAATACCGACCTTATGGCAATGAAGCCCTTGTAGACCCTTTCTGCGGCTCAGGAACGATCGTTATCGAGGCTGCAAGGACAGCCTGCGGCATCGCACCCGGCAGGGACAGGCACTTTGCTTACGAGGATCTCCCCTACATCGGTAAGGAACCTTATAGACGAGCTCTTCAGGAAGCTCTGGATAACGAAGACACCGAGCCTATGGATGACTGCTACTTCTTCGGTTCGGATATTGACCCTAAGGCAATTGAATCAGCCAAGCGCAATGCGGAAGCGGCGGGCGTAGGCGCGCTCACACGCTTCAGGATCTGCGATGCCAATAAAATGACACCCGAATACCTGGGAAAGCTCACTTCTATGCCCAGACAGCTCGTCATAACGAATCCGCCCTACGGCGGACGTCTCATGACGCCTGAGGATGCGGCTAAGATATATAAGCTCATTGACCGTAATTACCTTACAAAGGACGGTTTCTGCAAAAAGGGATTAAGGCTCTCTGTAATAACTCCTGAGAACGCCTTCGAAGAAGCAACAGGCCACAAAGCCGATAAGCGCGTTAAGCTCTACAACGGAGCAATCGTCTGCACTTTGAGCAATTACTTCAAATTAGGTGACAAGAATGGTAACCGTTAAGATACCGTTTCTTGACATTCTTAAGGTCGCAGATTCGGGCCAGGCATTCAGGATAAAGGTCATAGATGACACTCACATCGAGCTTGTCGCATTTGGCAGGTATCTTCAGATAGCTGATGTAGGAGATGACACCTTCGCATTCTCTTGTGACGAAGAAGAGTTTGAAGTTATATGGAAACCTTATCTGGACTTAGACCGCGATTACGGAAAAATCGTTAAATCCATCGATAAGAACGATGAATACCTAATGGCAGCAGCCGGATTTGGCAGAGGCATAAGGATCTTGAAGCAGGATGTTTTCGAGACCACCATAAGCTACATAATATCGCAGAGGCGCTCCATCCCGTCCATCACGACCTCAGTCGAGCGCATCTCAAGGCTCTGCGGCAAAAAGATCAAAGCTCCTAAGCTTACAGCACCTTTTGTTAAGCCTCTCGAAAACGAATACTACGCCTTCCCCGCCCCGGAAGAACTTGCAAATCTCCCGTTCAAGGAACTGGAGAACACAGGTGTTGGCTACAGAGCGCCTTATATCGCCAGAGCAGCCGAAGAATTTGCTTCAGGCAAGCTCGTTCCAAAGTCATTGTCCAAACTTACGGACGAAGATCTGTACAAGGCTCTCACGTCCATGTACGGCGTCGGCACAAAGGTTGCTAACTGCATAATGCTGTTTGCTTTCGCAAGGACAGGAAGGTTCCCCGTAGACGTCTGGATTCAGCGTATAGAAGATAAGTATTATAACGGTCACTTCGATTGTACACCCTATCCCGATACGGCAGGCATAATGCAGCAGTTCATGTTCTATTACGAACGAAGAAAGCCTCAGATCTAAAGGTTCAAAATACACTTGCAGAAATTGTGTTTTTGCTCTTGACACTCCATACATCAAACTTTATAATTACAAGGCTTGCTCACAAGCGGTTATATGCGGCCGTGGCGGAACTGGCAGACGCGCACGTTTGAGGGGCGTGTGGGTAATTCCATACGAGTTCAAGTCTCGTCGGCCGCACCAAAAAAAGAGTTGTCTCGATTGAGGCAACTCTTTATTTTTAGCAGTATTAGTGTCCTATTAACTTGCTAGAAATCAATATGCTGTACTGTATAATGAACTTAGAGGTGTTATCCACAGACGGTTACCTCAGGTTAGACTAATGATAGCCGTGTCTTTGGTAGAGGACGGCTATTTTTGTGTAATCAACGATCAAACTTACTAGCCTAACGCGACATCAAGAGTCATCATGAGCACAAATCCCAAGCTGAATGCCACAGTTCCCCAATTGGAATGACCGCCTTCACTCATTTCCGGGATCAGCTCCTCAACAACAACATATATCATTGCCCCTGCCGCAAATGCCAGCATATAAGGAAGAAGCGCTGTTACAAAGCTGAATGCAAATATGGTTATAACTGCTGCAATAGGCTCTACTGCTCCTGAGAGCACTCCGTAAAGGAAAGTCTTGCCCTTCGACATGCCTTCTCCCCTGAGCGGCATCGATACAATGGCACCTTCCGGGAAGTTCTGGATCGCAATACCTATCGCAAGTGCCAAAGCGCCTGCAGCACTTACCAGATTGTTTCCTGATATAAGATTTGCATAAACGACACCTACAGCCATACCTTCCGGAATGTTATGGAGAGTAACAGCCAGAATCAGCTTGGTAGTCCTCTTAAGACTTGATTTGGGTCCTTCACCCTCCTGATTCATATGCATATGCGGGGTAACCACATCCAAAAGCAGCAGGAATCCTATACCAATAAGGAATCCAACGGCCGCGGGAATAAAAGACAGCTTGCCCATTCCTTCAGAACTCTCGAGAGCAGGCTGCAGCAGACTCCAGAACGATGCTGCCACCATTACGCCCGCTGCAAATCCCGTAAGTATCTTTTGAAGCCTCTGCGAGACAGCATTCTTAAGGAAGAAAACCATCGCGCTTCCCAGCGATGTTCCTACGAATGGAATCAGGATACCTATTACTATCTGTGTATTCATCTGTCTCACCTCCTTTGAGTTCATTATAATTCAAAAGTTAGTTTAGGCTAACTATGCACAATCAACAAATAAAAGCAGCTCCCCGAACCCGGAGAGCTGCAATTAAATCAATCTTTTAAGAAGTATTACAGTGTATCCTTCTTCTTGCGGTAAACTGCGAAGCCTGCGAGGCATGCTGCGCACATACCGATGAGCATAACACCTGCGAAAGCCATGTAACTCATCTGCTCGCCCGTTGCAGGGATCGATCCGGGCGTACGGTTTGCAGAGATAACATCTGTCTTGTATGTAGGATCGGCCTCGTCAACCATGACGATAGGTGAACCAGCAACTATAACATTACCTGCGCTGTCTGCTACAGATCCATCTGATCTCAGCTCGAAAACGATCTTTTCAGCTGTCTTATATGCTTCAGGTGTAACTGTTTCTTCAAGCTCGTATCTTCCGGGCTTAAGTCCCTTAACTACTGAGTAAGATGTATCTACAGTTACAAATGATATAGCTGAATCGTTCTCGGAAAGTGTTGTTGCAACAACCACACCGTTCTGAGTTACGACTACCAGTGACAGATCTAATCCGTCAAGGCTTCTGAGTGTAAGTTGAGCCTGAGCGATCTCCTGACCTGCGATATCCTCCTTTGAGATCTCGATATCGTAACCATCATTAGTGTATTCGTTTGTAAGGCTCAGATCACCGGTTGTTGAATCAGCTGATACTGTTACAGTAGCAGTAGTAATGGATGTCTGCTCCAATGTGTAAGGAACGCGGCTTCCGCCAACGTAAATATTTTCGTTATGCTCTGTAACCGTATATGTTCCGAGCGGTACAGGATACTCCTTGCCCCATTTCATTGTGCCCTCAACATGGTTGAGATCAGCCAATGTAATGTGAGCCTCATCAGGATTTGTGGTAAATGTACCATCAGCCTTCAGATACTCTGAACCATTGGAAATGAGGAAATATAGTCCGCATCCCTGTGCTTCGCTCTCAGTTACATCTCCGCCGAATGTCTTCGTGAATGTAATGTAACCTACAGTAGTCGAAGGACCAGGAGCAGGAGCCGGTGTCGTGGACGAAGATGATGATGAAGAATCCTTCTTATAAACATTCGTCAGATCCAGTCTGCCGGACAAAGAAGATGTTGAAGAATCATCAATAGTTGTAGAAGCAGTCTTAACTGATGTTGAATCGAAAGTATAAGGCGTGCTGCTTCCTGCAGGATAGATCTCCTCATTATGCTCATTTACCGTATATGTACCTAAAGGAACATTATCGATAGTCTTGCTCCATACATCAGATGACGGATGATCCATATCAGCCAATGTGATCTTAATCTCAGAACTCGACAGATTTCCGTTCAGATCAAGATACTGACCGCTGGAATTCGTGATCGTGAAGTAGAGGTTATCACCAGCTGCCTCAGCCTCTGTTACATCACCGCCAAAAGTCTTGGTGAATGTAATCGAACCTGTGGTAGGAGTTGTAGAAGTATAGGTGTAGTCATTTGTGATGATTACTTTGCCTGAAACCACTCCGGTCTGATCATCAAGCGTTACTGATGACGCAGAATAAGTAGCTCCGTTCCATGAATACCCGGCAGGAAGTACAGATGAATCAACATCAACTTCCTTTACTACATATGTCTTATTATCTGTTGCCAAGTCTTCAATAGTAACGCTCGCACCGGCTGTGACCGTAAACTCATGATAATCAGAAGCAAGCGTACCGTTAACGTCCTGAACATACTGATCACCGCACATTACCGTGAACTTGTATTCAATGGATGACATGCTGGTTGATGTGTCTCCGGAAACCGCCTTGGAAACAGTTAAGCTGCCTGAAGCAGAAGAACTCGTATCCGTGAAAGTATTGGTAATCAAGACAGAACCTGTCTTTGTACTGCCATTAAGCGTTACAGAATTTGAATCAGAATATGTAGTTGTGCAATCGAATCCCGTACCAACAACTTCAGACTCCGTTACAGTATAAGTATAGCCGAGAGGCAAACCATCAATGGTAATTGTTTCGCCATCAGTAATGCTAAACTTATGCTCACCAGAACCTATAGTTCCGCTTGTATCCTGAACATATCCCTGACTGCAGGAAACAGTAAATGTATAACTGCCCGGGATCGATGTAAGGCCGTCATTATTTACAACTTTCTTTGTAATAGTAATCGAACCAAACTCAGTAGGTTGAGTGCCTGTATATGTATTGTTTACATATACTTCCTGTGTTGTTCCGCCTATGATCGTATGTGTTGAGCCACTTTCTGGATAGACAACATTATTTGATGCTTTTGCATATCCTTCATAGTTAGTTCCGCTTATATCACCCTCTGTTACCGTGTATGTCGTTCCAGCAGGAATATCTTTGAGTACAAGAGGTGAGCTTTGTGAAACAACTCCTTCATAGTGGTCAGTTGTGAACGTATTACCACCTTCCACTGTGAATGTTATCGGACCACCGTCAAAATTTACTATTACAGGGAATGTCTTATCTGAGTTTGCTCCGTCTCCGGAAATAACCTTTTTGATCGTAAGATCTCCAGTAAGCGCAGTTGTATCCTTCTCATACTTGTTGACCAAGGTGAATGTCTTGCCTGCTGTAGTAAGTGTATCCGTTACAGCTGTCGTGTTTCCGCTTGCTGCTACGCTATATCCGCTTACTGTTCTTCTGGTCGTATCCTCAGTAACCGTATATTCGCCTACAGGAAGATCGCTGAATGTCTTCGTGCTTCCTGCTGCTACGCTGAAGTAATGCTCATCTGTATCAAACGTCTTCTCGTCTGACTGCAAGTACTTGTTCTCACTGTTCTTTACTGAGAAGTAGAATGTTCCGCTTACATTAGCTCCGGTGTTATCCGTTGCTGTCTTGGCTACTGTAAGATCACCGACATCAAACGAATATGTGTTTGTAAATGCTACAGTTGTCGGATCATCGACTACACTTCTCAAATAGTCACTGGTAACAGTAGCAACATCTTCTGCTTCTGTTGCTATTGTGTTATCAACAATACTATATGTAGAAACAACTGAATATCCATCTGGATCATAATCAGATTCAGTTACCGTATATGTCTTTTTAGAATCGGGTAAAGTGATTATTGAATTAAGTGTATAAACATGGGTATCGGGATCATAAGTGAAATCATCACCAAGAGTACGGGTTATATTAAACTCCTTACCGTCAGTAATAGTGAAAGTCAGGTCTTTAAGATCTGCCTCTGATGGAATATCACCAGCTATTTTTTTAGAAATTGTTAAATAAGCTGGATGTATTACCCTATTATAGAAAGCACCCAAGGCAAATTTAGGACCTAACATGTCAACCCATGTATCGTTACTTGCGTCACCATTGGTTGCATAAAGGATAAGATTATCTTCGTTATCGCCAATATAAGTTTTAGATTGAACTTGGAAACTGATATAGCCCTGGGCATCAGCATTGGCTCTTAAGACAATATCAACATGACCGGCATTATTAGCTATTCCCGAAACAGAATGTTGATTTTCTGTAATCCTGAAATAAAAATCTTTATACCCGCCTTTTTTTACTTCATGGATGCCGTTTCCTTCATCTGTCGCAGTAACTGTAAATGTCTGGAATTCAGCGATACTGTCTGTCCTAACCTTTGCAGAATTCTCATAACCTCCAGAAACAAGAACTTTATAAGTATCATCTGTATACTCTTTGATATCAAAACTAAACTGGTCTTTTTCAATAACGATGGTGGAATCAATATAGGAACTATCCGCTTCTAACTCATCCTTTGTTTTATAATCGAAAGCAAAGTTCTTGTGCAAAGCAAAATGCATCTGGCCAATGCCTTCAGAATTAAGTTCTTCACTTGCGTTATGGTATATATAGTGGAACTCAACAGTATTAGTAGCATTACCATTTCCCAAAACCCAGCCGGCACTGGGGGTGCCTGACAATTTTATATCAGCATTGTCATTAAGGACCATAAAAGTACCAGCACTGCTGTTAATCGTTACATCTGTAGCTTCTGTGATATTCCAAATGAATTTTTGAGCAATCTCCTGATCAACAAAATCGTTATGGCCAGATATCTCTCCACCATAAGTAGTTACTGAAGCGTGATAGTTATAATCTTGCAATTTAGAGCCTTGACTAGCATTATTGTATGTTTCTGCATCAGGCGCAATTACATTAATTTTACCTATAGTAATCGGATTAGATTTCGTATATGTAAATACAATTACAGTACTGGATCTCTTATAAACGTTTAACCAGTTACCTCCGGCACCATAACCGGTATTCCATTGATTTAAGAGAGTATTAAACTTTTCATTACCCAAATCTATGTAAACAACGCGGTTCTCATATTTATCATCATCTAAATTAATAGTAGTGATCTTACTATTCTGATCAACGGAAACAACACTTAAATCCAAAGCATAATCAGAACTTAAACTACCGGTTGTTCTTTCGACCATCTTATCTGATTCGTCTTTAGCGTGACCGATGATCTTATCAATGTTATCGTCTATATCTTCAAAAGGAATGAAAGAATAATTAAATGCTGTTTCTGCTTCAACATTTTCCTGCTTTAATATGTCATTAACGGGATCAACTCTGTCAGAAAGAACAAAATTGATATTCTTTACATAAGTTTCATGCTCAACTTCGTGTCCTTTAACTGTTCCAAATGCAATCTGACCTTGAGCAACTTCACCAATAATAAATTGGGCAGTTTTTGAAGTAGTCAAATCAACGTCGATTGTATCGACAGTTCCGATACGACTAAAAGTTGAAGTCGCAAGCGTAGTCTCCATATGCATACGTTGAGTAAAAGACTTGGTAACAATACCGTAATCCACAGCACGTCCCAAGATAGTCTGGTAGTTAACCAAGCTGGCCGAGTCATATAACGTTTCAGCGTTTACTACGCCTTTTCTCGGGTTAATTATCGGATACACTGCGAGTGTACCGAGAATTACTGCGCCTGCCACTACTCCTGAAGTAACTTTTTTCGCGATGCTAAACATAGAATCTCCCAACATATATAAAGAATAAGACACTCTATTTTATGAACGAATTGTGAATAAATCAAGGAGAATATCAATCAAATCTTAGAATGTCTGCATAATTACACAGTTTTGTAACGAAAACTGCTTGGTATTTGACATAATAAAACGCCCCAAAGCTGTTTTTGTCGCTTTGGGGCAGTGAAAATTGATGTTATACCGCAAAATATCAGTTGTTGGAAAGCAGGAAGAAGATAACTGCGAGAATTGCAACAACGATAGCAATTGCGATAGCAACCTTTGCGGGTGATACCGGAGCCTCGCCCTTGATCTGACCTGTCTGACCGTTAACAACAATGTTGTAGAGCTTGTCCTTGAACTTGAAGTTAGCGATCCAGATAGGAGCAAGAACATACTTGTAGGTTACCTTAGCATAAGAAGTATTGAATGTAAGCTTCGAAACGCTGTCCGCCTTACGCTTCTTCTTCTCCATGCTGCGGATCTCGCTATCGAGAGTCTTCTTGATCTGGCCCTTAGCGATATCCCATCCTTCGTCAAGTCCTACTGTGTAGCGCTCAGCGAGGAAACCTGCGATGAACTCAGGAGAGTACTTACGGAGCTTGGAGAAGTCAAACTTTGAAGCCTCCTTGATGAAGCGGTTTGTGGTCTTCTTGCTGGCATAAACAGTCTCGTCATCGATGAAACGCTCGTAGATACCACGATATGTTCTGTATGTTGTGACTGTGTTGCCGTCCTTATCCTTTGAGTTGAAGCCGAGCTTGATCTCATAAGGAGAAGTTGTCTGTGAATCGTATGTCCAGTAAGGAAGATATACGCCGTTAAAGTTCTTGGCTTCGCAGCTCTTCTTTGCTTCGTTGGGTGCGAAGAGCTTGCCCTTCATCCAGCCCTTGAAGAGCTGGGCGGCCTTTTCCTTTGTGATCTCGAAAGGTACGACACCACCGGGTGCTACGACTGAATCGTCATCGTCAACAGGCATAACCTGTGTAGAACCGCAGTAAGGGCAGCACTGAGCTGTATCAGCGGAATCCATGATGGTCTCGGCGCCGCAGTTCTTGCAGACGAGAGACTTCTTTGCCTTACCCCAGTCGAGGCTCTCTCTGTTCTTTGCAGAAGAGAAATCAAGCTCTTCTACGTCCTGACCGTTATCCTCAGGCTTGGGAAGCGTCCTTGAATAGCCGCAGAAAGGGCAAGTCATGGACAGAGTTTCCGGGTCGTAAACAACCGTTGCTCCGCAATTCGGACACTTCTTGTCGGTTACGTCTTCGGTTTTACCTTCTGTAACTACGTCAATCTGTTCTTCAATGTTCTCGTTCTCTGCCATGTTGTCACCCCTTTAAATTACTATTTTTATAAGAGTTCTCAGAATTCTCTTCTTCTGCCCTTAGGATTCTCGGGAGCTGCTTCGCCCTCATCGTCATTGAAGTTTCTTCTGGGCTTGTCGCCGTTTCTGCCGGCAAAGCCACCTCTTCTCTCACGATTGGGTCTGCCCTCTCTTCTTCTGGGCTCTTCCTCTACATAGCCTTCCGGCTTAGGGAGGCAGTCACGGATGGAGAGGTTGAGTCTGCCCTGTGAATCGATCTCGATGAGCTTAACGTGAACCTTGTCGCCCTCGTGAAGAACATCTTCGACCTTCTCAACTCTGTTCCAGGCCATCTTGGAGATGTGTACGAGACCTTCCTTACCGGGGAGGAACTCAACGAATGCGCCGAAGTCCATAAGTCTTGTAACAACGCCGTCGTACTCTGTGCCGACCTCAGGATCAGCAACGATGCCGTTGATGATCATCTTAGCCTTCTCAGCCTTCTCGAGGTCAGGTGTTGAGATGTAAACCATACCGTCGTCGTTGATGTTGATCTGAGCACCTGTGTCAGCGATGATCTTGTTGATGACCTTTCCGCCTGAACCGATGACTTCTCTGATTTTGTCAACAGGTACCTGCATGGAGATGATCCTGGGAGCCCACTTATTGAGCTCTGCACGGGGTGCGGGAATGCAAGGGAGAATGATATCGTTGATGATCTGGAGTCTTCCCTTGTGCGTCATCTCGAAAGCAGCCTTGATGATGTCTAATGTAAGACCTTCAACCTTGATATCAACCTGGATGGATGTGATACCTTCTGTAGTACCTGCAACCTTGAAGTCCATATCGCCGAAGAAGTCCTCGATGCCCTGGATATCCATGAATACGAGGAAGTTGTCGTCGTTATCGGGATCTGTGATAAGTCCTGAAGAGATGCCTGCAACAGGTCTCTTGATCGGAAC
>JAILHX010000058.1 GCA_024695565.1 Saccharofermentans sp.
CGTCCTTTACGAGAACCAGCGAATTACCGAAGTCTCTCATATCTGATGTGATAAGAGTCTCGTTGAATGATTCAACCTTATCGTCATCAAGCTGGATGATAAGCTCTGTGCAGTAACCGAATTCTGCAAGACCTTCACCCATTGTGGGAAGTGCTGCTCCAGCGCTTACATCAGCAACGGAAGCAAACTCGGATAAGTCAACACTGAATGTCTCATCAAGAGCTTCCATCATACCTGTAACGAGGCAGACGAAGCCCATGGCACCGGAATCCAAAACGTTATATTCCTTCAATACGGGGAGAAGCTCGGGTGTGTGCTTAAGAGATTCTGCTGCACCTTCAACAATGCCCTTCATGAACTCTTCAGTGGTCGTATCTTCATCGAGGAAGTCTTCAACATGCTCCTGGGCTTCACGGCATACAGTAAGGAAAGTACCCTCAACCGGTTCAGCTACCGAGTTATAAGCGCTCTCAGTACCTGCGAGGAAAGCAGCATAGAGGGTTCCTGCGTCAACAGCATCAAAATCCCTGTATGCCTTAAGGAATCCCTTGAGCCACTGAGATAAGATTACGCCAGAGTTTCCCTGTGAATTCATGAGCGCGCCGGTATAGAGTTTATCGAAATCAGATGATTCCAGGTCTCTGTCACCTATCTCTACAAGAACCTGCAGGATACCGCTCATGGTCTTGTCCATATTCGTACCCGTATCACCGTCAGGGATCGGGAAAACATTCATGTCATTTAATGTCTGCTTATTATCAAGGATCTTCTTGGCACCGCCAATAAGCATCTTTTTTAAGATCGATAATTCCATTTCCTTATTCTTCTCTTCCTATTTATCTTTAATTACTTTATTAACTATGTAGATTTATCTGTTCGTTCTTGTGTCTGCCCTTATAGTTAACGATCAATGTTCCGGGGCCTACGGATACGCCGACAATGGGACCTATAATGTATTGCTTGATCTTAGCGTTCGGAATCTTGGTCTTTATCTCGTTTTCGAGCGCTTCAGCATCAGATTTACAGTCAGCATGACCGATCCAGATAGTCTGTTTATCGGGCTGGACAATAAACTCAGATACCTGGGAAGCGATCTCGGTAAATGAAGACCTTCTTCCCTTAACCTTACGGACAGCAAGGTTCTGGCCCTTTGTATCCGATATGATGATAGGCTTTACGGCAAACAGATTGCCGAAGAAAGCCGAAGAAGCAGTAACTCTGCCTGCTTCCTTCAGATAAGATAGTGTCTCGGTGGTTGAGCACTGGTTATAGAACAGCTTATGCTCTTCTATCCAGGACTCGCATTCTTCAATTGTTTTGCCTTCATCGCGCATCTTGGCGCACTCGATGGCAAGAAGTCCCTGTGCCATGCCGCTTAACAGTGAATCAATGCAGATCACCTTGCGGTCAGGAAACTCGGAGCGGAGCTCATCACGGACTATAAATGCTGTCTTGATGGAGCTTGATAAAGCAGAAGAACATGCGATGTAGATTACATCCTTGCCAAGGCTCAAATGCTCCCGGAGTATCTCGGCATAAGTATTGATCAAGACCTGAGCTGTCTTATAACGTGTGCCGTTTCTCATCGAATCATAGAAATCATGCGCACCGATCTGAGCCCAGTCAAGCGAAGCAATGTAGCTCTTGCCATCAGTAGTTGAGAACTCCATCGGGAAGTAATTGATACCGTATTGCTGTCTGATCTCAGCAGGAATGTCCGATGTAGAATCGGTTAACACGTGAAAAGATGCCATCTGATCATCCTCCGTAATTAACAAAGTCGCTTACAGCCTTATCGTATGCTTCCAGATTCCGGATCCTTAAGTGTGAATGAGCGCCCTCGTCGAACCAGACCATCTGCTTTCTCTTAGAACCGCTCGCGTCATTTATCTTGTCAAAATTCTTCGGCAGTGATGATACATCCTGTCTGCCGCAGATCATGAGCTGGGGCACTTCAACATTCCTGATCGCCTTGATAGGTGTGTTTGCGAAAATATCGATTCCTGCGATCTTCTTAAACAACAGACCCATCTGAAGACATACGGGGAATGTAGGCTTACCGAGATTCTTTGTCCTCTGGCACAAAACGTTATAGAAGGAGACAAACGGACCTTCAAGAACGATCGAATCAACGTAAGGATTGTGCTCGGAGGCTACATAGATCGCTGCAACGGAACCTATGCAGATACCGTGAATTACGAAGTGATCGATCTTGAACTGCTCGTGCACAAGATTTATCCAGGCAGTAAGATCCTTTCCTTCAAGTATCCCGGCACCTGTCGTGTATCCCTCGCTCAGTCCTGCTGCGCGAGGGTCAACAACAATGATGTTAAAGTTATTCTTCTGATAGAGGTCAGCAAAATAGTAGCAGTACTTACAGGTCTCTGCCCTGCCTGCCATGATTATCGCTGCCTTATCGTATCCGAAGTCGAAGTATTCACCCTTCATCTTAAGTCCGTCGAAGGATGTAACTTCTATCTCTTTCATATATGAAGCATTTTCTGTGCCCCACTTCATGCCCGTCTCAAACATTACCGTGTGCTCGGCATTCTCAGGCGCGCTGTTGCCGCGTGCCCATTTCTCCTTAGTATCACGGATAAACATGTTCTTATATTGCTTCTTTGCGATCTTCATGCAGTAGACCCACATGAATACGAATCCGCCGCCGATAACGACAAGAACAACAATAGCAATGATTATGATAAGAGGGATCGGATTAAAACCTGCGTTATTCATTACAGCTTAGCCTTGATGTCCTCTAAGATCTTAGTCTCTTCTGCAAGACCTTCAGAGATCTCCTTACCCATGTAGAAAGCAACTACCATGCCGGGGCCGATAGAAGAACCGTTTGCCATACAAACAGTTGTAGGGATGATCTCAGCGTTAGGATACTTCTCTCTGATAAGATCCTGGAGCTGGAGCCACTGAGCCTTACGGAATGTGTGGGATACAAAGATCCTCTTAGGATCGGGTTCGATAGTAGCTTCCATGTAAGCCATCATAGCTGTGAAAAGCTTCTTGTAGCCGGTAACCTTTGTGATGATCTGGTTCATACCGTCACGGTTGAACTCAGCGATAGGCTTGATGTTGATGAGGGAGCCCATGAATGCGGATACATTGGAGCAGCGTCCCATCTTAGCGAGGAACTTGAGGTCGTCAACAGTACCTGTCTGGTGGCATCTGTGCTTGTTGTTTTCGAGCCACTCAGCGACTTCGTCAATAGACTTGCCAGCCTGCTTCATCTCACCTGCGAAGGAGCAGAGAAGTCCGTCACCGCCGGAATAACGGAGTGAGTCAACACAGATGATCTTACGGTCAGGATACTTCTCCATAAGATTTGAAGCTGCCTTACGGCATGCATCAAATGTATTGGAAAGAGAGTGTGAGAGCGAGATGCTCAGGATATCCTTGCCCTGCTTCAAGTACTTCTCGAAGAAAGCTTCCTGAACTTCCAATCCCTTAATTGAGGTTGAATACATAGAATCCTTGGACATTGATGTGTAGAAGTCCTGAGGTGAGATATTCTCCCAGTCCAGAGTTGAATCCTCTGTGTGTCCATCCGGGAAGTTGATATTACCGGGAAGGTAATCATCGATACCGAATCTTTCTCTCAAGTCCTTTGTGAGGTCTGTAGAGCTGTCTGTGAGAATTACATAATCAGCCATTTTTCTTTACTCTCCTTATATAAATAATTATTTTGAAGACTCAATCATTGTAATAACATCGCCCACATTCTTGAGAACGAAGTTCCCGTCAACAGGCAATGTTACATGCATACGGCTCTCAATGTTCATCAGGATGACAACAAATAAGAGACTGTCGATACCAAGATCATCTAACTTGGATTCAGGGGTAATAGTATCAAGAGGGACGTCGAAGTTCCTGTTCATCGTCTTATAAGTATCACAGATAATGGAATACAATTCCGGAATCATATCCATATCCCTATTTTCCCCCCGCTTTTGAACTTCTGGCCTCTTCGATCTCTTTACTGATCTTGGCAAGATTTTCCTTCATCTCGGCTCTTACCTTCTTGATGTAGAGATTCATCTTAGGCTTCGTTTCAATTATCGCCTGACGCTTAAGCGCATATATGCTGTCACGCATCATTTGATTTGCAATCTCAATCGATTCATTATCTGTTACTAACCCTGCTTTGTCAAATTCAATAGGGTCTCCTACAACGAATCTCGTAGGCTTCAAGATCTTATATGAAGTATGGATATAGACCGGTACGACAGGCACATGAGTATAAAGTGACAACATGGCAGGTCCCTTCATGAAGTCGAGCAGATCATCGTCATAATTCATATGGCCTTCAGGGAAGATAATGATCGGCTCATGGTTCTTAAGTCCGTCCATCATGGTCTTAAGTGCAGTCCAGTCAAATCCCGATCTGTCGAGCAATATACATCCCATCGCGCGCTCGAAAAAGCTCCATGAACTGTTAATATCCGCAACATCCTTTGCTGCTAAACTTCTGCAGTAAACTCTCCTGAACACATAGTAAAGGAGCGCCGAATCGATCCACCATGAATGATTCGATACGATGATCATTCCCTTATCCATATATCTTGTAGCACGGGCAAATTCGCCTCCATATGTGATCTTGGTCCTTAGTCCGAGCTTTATGCCCGGAAGAGCCGTATACTTCATGAAGTTATAAAGGAATGTCGCATACTTAGGCCGCTTAAGCTTCTTACCGTCTGCGATAAGGAAGTTCTTTAGATAGAACTGTCTGTATTCTTCTGTTTTCTCCTGAAGCTCTTTTGTAAAAGCATTTGCCCTGTCCTGGAGATTATTAAGATCGTCTCTTGTGATATATGCATCAGGATACATAAGGCTTCCGATGAACATCAGATCACGTTTGAAGATTCCTATCCTGCCGTTATGGTAGACAGGAACGATCGGTGCTCCTGAACTTAATGAGATAAGAGCAGCTGCCTGCTTATACTCAAGGAGCTTTCCTTCAGTCTCAATGTGACCTTCAGGGAATATCAGGATATTCCTTCCCTTATTGATCTGCTCAACAGCCTTGTTGACTGCATCCATGTTGCCGGTAACAGAATCGACCTTGATGACACCCATGGCCTTGAGCAGGAATGTCAGGAACGGATTATAAGCATAGAACTGTGATCCTACGAGCACATAGGTCCTTCTGAACGGGAAAGCCAGCATAGCCTCGATATAATCAAGGAACGCTGTATGGTTCATCGATATGATAACGGGGCCCTTATACTTCTCCTTCTTTTTCTTGCGAAGGTAGATCTTCTTTATCGGGAAGATAAAGATCGAAGGGAGAATTACATTAAGATATATCAGCCACCTTATAAGAAACATTATTCTTTAGATCCCTTACTCAATTTAATGATATAGTCCGCAATAGCCATAGGCGTGATAAGCGGTGTCTCAGTCATGTTGACCGGCTTGCCGATAACTTCAGAGACCTTGGATAACAGTTCGACATACTGCATTGAGTCGCCGCCCAATGTAATGAAGTTCGATGTCTCGGTAATCTCGGAGCGGTCCTTTTCGAGAACTTCGGCAAAAACATCACATACCTTGCTGATGATCTCAGTATAATCAGAGCTTCTTGTACGGGTAACTTCCTCATCTGTAGGCCTTGAACACTCTGTAGCAAAGAGCTCCTGATTCTCGAGTTTCTTCGCAAGTGCCTTACGGTCGATCCCCTTGAAATTCTCCGGGCATGCACCAATAAGATTCAGTACCTTAACAGGTCTTTCAGACATCGTGAGCTGGTCGATCGAAGCATATACGCCCTTAAGTGATGAAGCCTTCTCATAAGCTCCCATCTTGCCGTCATCAGCAAGAACCAATACCATCTGTGCCTCTTCAGAGCCCGGGAGCTTGCAGTTGATCATGGCCTCCTGAATGAACGAACCCTTATCGATCCTTGATTCGATCTCCTCTGGAGAGATATTCTCGCCGTTAGGTCCGATAATGACGTCATCCAAACGGCCGATGATGTGAAGTCTTCCCTCTTCATCAATATTTACAAAGTCGTTCGTCGGATAGTAATCATCCGTAAACTTATTAAACTTACCGTCTCTGTAGATGCCGTTCATTGAATAATCATTAGGGATAAGAAGCTCGCCTTCATCACTTACCTTGTACTTTACGTTAGTAAAGATCTTACCGGCACTCGAGCCGTTCCTGTATTTGGGCTTGCGGTTAAGTTCAACGCAGATGATTCCGCACTCGGTAAGACCGTATCCCTGATAGATCGAATAACCCAGACCATTAAGGACTTCAAGTGTTCTCGGTGCTATGAATCCGCCGCCGGTAATAAGGAATGTAGCCTTTTCTCCCATCAGCTGACGTCTTACCGTCTTGAATAATATCTTGCGGGCAACAAAACAACCGAGTCTTGGCGAGAAGTTCTGAAGCTTATTGGAGAACCTGATAGCCTTATTGAACTTCTCAGTCTTACCCTGCTTCTCAACTTCCTTCTCGAGCGCAGCAACCGTCTTGTTCCATACGAGCGGGATCGCAAAGAAGTGAGTTACTCCTAAACGCTTACATACAAACTGTATGCTCTGTGCATCGTACTTGGGAAGGAATACGAATCCTCTTCCGAAGAACATGAACCACATGAGTGTCGCGATAAGTCCGAAGATGTGATAGAACGGCAGGAATGCCAGATTGTGTATATCAAGCTTATAGTTGTACTGAATAGACTCATTCTGCTTTACGATGTCCAGGCTCATCTCTACAAGATGGCATATAGTCTTTCCGCTGTGTGATATGATCTTCGGTCTGGCAGTAGAACCGCTCGTAACGAGAACGATCTCATCAGCCCAGACGATCTCTTCCCTGTTAAGCTTATCCCTCTTAGCAGGCTCTAAGAGTTCCTTAATCTTAACAGCCTTATCGATCCTGTCATCTTCAGATACAACGAAAATAGGATCCATCTCCTGAATAATGTCATTCGTGGTCCACGTGTTATGACGTGTATTAAGAAGGATCGGAACATATCCCGCCTGAAGGATTCCCCAGAAGAGCGCTACCCAGTCAGCAGAGTTATCAAGGAACATTCCTACAAACTTACCGGAACTGCCGGACGTGGCAGCATACTTCTTTACAGCCTTAGTGAACTCGTCGACTCTCTCGAAAAGTTCATAGTAAGACATCTCAACGATCTTTCCGTTCTCGAGCCACTCTGCAAATCTCTCGCTCGTGAAACGGTTCTTTAATATCGTGTATATTGATTCAAAAGTCTGCGGAGCATCTTTAAGCGCTGCAATATTCTCCGCTATGATCCTCGAAATCATTATCCCTTAGTTTCCCCATACCTTTCTTACCTGTTCGCACATCTCCAAAATTGCAGCCTGTGCCTGAGGCAGTATACCAAAATAATCCAAAAATGCATGCGAAACGCCGCGGTATCTGATGTGCTTATTGGGAACTCCTGCCTTATCAAGAAGTCTGGAATAATATTCAGCCTGAATCCTTAATCCGTCATACTCCGCTGCGAAAATGCCTGTTGCGGGCATATTTGAAAGCTCAGCATATACCGGGCTTACATCCGGACTTCTCTTGATCGCATCATACTGCATTCCCGCATAAGCATAGAGTATTGCAGCCATAAGATCATTATTGCCCTGACCGTCAGCACGGCCGAGCTGAAGTCTTGAATAGATAAGCTCCTTCTGCTCGTCATCTACATCATACATATCGAGCTTCCATTCATAGAGATTGTCGCGTGAATAAAGATCAACACAGGGATAGAACAGACCTGCATATGTGATCTTAACGTCAGTCTTGTTATCAAGGATCGCTGCAAGAACGAGATTAGCTCCTGCGCTGTCACCGAACAGACCGATCTTCTCTTTATCAACATTCAGAGCATCAGCATTCCCGCCGATATAACCGATAACTCCGCAGATGTCTTCGATAGCTGCAGGATAGAGATTCTCGGGTGCCAGGCTGTATTCGATATTGAATACCCTGCATCCCAGGTTCTCTGCAGTATAGCGGCAGGGCTCCTTATAGAACTCAGCCTTGGAAGCGATGAAAGATCCGCCGTGAATATAGATCATTACAGGAAGCTTCTCATAAGCCTTATCAGCAAGACAATATGAGAAGACCTTGATACTTCTGCCATTGACCTCAACGTCAAAGCTGTCTTCATTGATCTCTTTTGAGCACATATCAAGGCAATATGTCTTCGTCGTCTGACGCATGCCCTCAACAGAGAAATTCATCGGCATCGACTTCTGGAAAGCATAGATCGCACTTCTTATGAAGAACTCTCTGCTATCCATCTTGCCCTTTCCGTCACCGTCAGGTACGGGCTTGATCTCGATCTCCTGCTCGCCGATATTAACGGTCTCACCGGAAGACATGATTTTCGATACCAACTCAAAATCGCACTTGTTCATAGAATTACACCTTTCCAAAAATACCGGCTCTGCCGAAAATGTAGCTTAACAGGAATATTACTGCCAGAGATATTACGCCTCCCAGGAACATGAACCAGCCCATGTAGTAGAACAACAGCATTATCAATGTCGCAATACAATACTTGATCGAACAGGTTATGTAATAGACAACACTGATCTTCTGTCTGTGCCTGATTCCCGCCGAGAAAACATTAAGTACTGCATGCATAGCAGTAACCCACACATAAATACCGATCAGCCATAAGTAGAAATTCGGAATACCGAACCATACAATAACCGAAACGGTCAAAGTATACAACGTATAAAGCAAAGCCGATATAAGTCCGTAAGACCAGAGCGATCTCTGAATCCTGACAGTATCCTTTATCGGCTTAAAATGCGTATTCTTATTGTTATTCTCATATATGGTCTTAATATCAATACCCGTTACCTTCATACCCTCTTTATGGGCAGTAACAAGAACATTAAGCTCATATTCATACTTATTACCCGGAATATCCTGCAGCCACATGCAGAGCCTTGCAGGGAACCCTCTTAATCCGGACTGATTATCTCTTAAATAAACTCCGGTAACGATCGTATAAACGATCCTCGACATATCGTTGCCGATCCTTGACTTGATCGGAATCTTCTCGGACAGGTCCCTCATACCAAGAACGATAGTATCCGTCTTACGGGTCAGATAAGCCACACGCTCAATATCTTCCAAAGCATGCTGACCGTCAGAATCAGCCGTAACGATATAATCAACTTCTTCAGAAAGGTTCTTGCCGATATACTCGAATCCGCGCTTCAAAGCATAACCCTTACCCTTATTCTCAGGATAACCGATAACCTCTGCATATTTCGCGGCTCTCTTGAAGAACTCTTCGCATCTGGGAAGGCTTCCGTCATTAACGGCAACGATCTTAAAACCCCGCTTATGAAGATCCTCAACCAGGCGCAGAAACTTCTCGTCAGGATTATATACGGGCAAAAGCACGGCAGTCTTCATAAGCGATACTTTTCCTTACACCTTCCTCTTAAACCACGAAGCACAATTGTCGATTTAAGCATATTCAAACGATTTATTGTACTATAAATAAATAAGAAAAAGCACCCAAACACAAAAAAGTATGGCAAAAACTATGGCTCAGGCCATACTTTTTACCATAGAAATTGACACAATACTCCGAAAACTATGGTAAAAACTATGGTCACAGCCATATAAAATACCATAGTTTTATTGAGAAATATCAATCCGCAACCCGCCATAGTGGTTTTACAGACCAACCTAACAGCCGTCAAGGCTGCCTTCGGCACATTCTGACGAATGCTTCGGCCTTGACTGCACTAGGTTGGTCTGTGTTTTGGGTTTAAGCGGGTTGTGGATATAAGCGGATTTATAATGACCGCATCGAAGATGAGAGGCGGGGTATCCGCCTCTTAACCACATAACAAGCACCTGCTAGGGATCAACAGTCAAGGATGCCCTAGGCAAGCTTGCGTTCCTTGACGGTTGATACCGCAGGTGCAACTCATTTAACTAACTTTCTCATTAATATCCCAAATCAAAGCGCTATCGGGAATCATGTTGTTATATGCTGACAGCACTTCTGAAACAAAGTAATCTTCATCAAAGTTCTGTTTGTCATAGAGAATGATATAAATTATTTCCCTTCCGGGTCTATATTTTTCTTTTGAGAAGCCATAGAGCTTATTTGTCGTGTTGAATGAATACTTGATTTTGTCGCTCATGCCAAGTATTTCAAGATAAGCACATCTGTCTATCTCATAGAAATTTACCAGATAATCAGGATTAATTGTTTCCTCTATTTCTGCGAGATAAATAGATGTCTCATATTTGAAAGGTATTCCTAACCGTTTCAGCAAGTCTGCACCAAATTGTTCGTTTTTTGATTTGAGTTCCCCGTGATCGCTTACAGTCGGATTCTCAGGTTTATATTGACCGGTACAATCAGGCTGGTTCCTAAAATATTCGTTGTTCATACAGTGTGGATCGCTGAACTGTATTATGGGGAAGTTTATTCTGGGCGGAGATACACTGTATCTCGACTTCCATGTATTATAAAGATCATCATACTCAGCTTTTATCTTCAAGAACTCACTGATCTCATATGAGAACTTTCTGCCAAGTCTTGAAGTAGTAACTATAGGTCTAGGATGTGATTTTGTATATTGAGGGTTATCCGGGTCACGGGTAAGCATAATGAATTGTTTTCCTTTTAGAACTTTAAAATACCCGTGCGGCATTTTCTCAAGGAGCTGTCTTCTGTACTCGAGCTTGACTGCGTGGACTTTCATCGGAAGGATAATGTCGTTCATATTGAGTTCTCCCCTTCTATAGTTTTTATCATTCTATAGGCGTCAGATGCATTATTGGGGGCGAATTGCAGCAAATTGAAAATCAGGGTCAAAAATCGAGACTTTTGGAGGTAGTTTGGGACTTTTTGGATAAGTTGAGACTGTTATTAAACTAAATCACATAGAATTGATAAATAATAAAAGTAATGCTAATATTGCACTATCTTATTAATGGAGGATAGATAAATGTTTTGCACTAATTGTGGATCACAATTTGAAGATGGCAATTCTTTCTGCCCTAACTGCGGACAGAAGATTGAATCAGTAGCTCAGCCTGTTGCTGCACCTGCACCTGTTGCTGCACCTGTTGAGGCTGCTCCTGTTGCAGCTTCTCCTATCGCTGCTGCACCTGTTCAGGCTACACCTGTTGAAGCAGCTCCCGTTCAGGCTACTCCTGTTTATGAGCCCGCACCCGCACCTGCACCCGCTCCTGCTCCGGTCGTTCCCGTAACACCCGTTCAGCCTGTTTATGCTCAGGCTCCTGTTACACCCGTTGGCGTTGCCGGCGTTTCTCCTGCAGGAGATGCTGAACTTGCTAAGAGCATCTTGATCATGGGTATCGTAGCAGTAGCATGCGCAGTATCTTATATCGCTGCTATCGGCGGTATCATCTGCGGCGCAATCGGACTTTCTAAGGCTAAAAAGTTCGTAGAAGAGAATGGTCAGGTATTTGGTAAGGCTAAGGTTGGTAAGTTCCTCTCATTGGGCGGACTTATCGGCGGCAGCATTATTACAGCTATTTTGGCTCTTCGTATTATCTCTGCCATTCTTTATGCAATCGCTGAATTTTCTTCTTATTAAGTTTTATAAATAAGCATTACAGGCGTCGCTTGATAAAAGCGGCGCCTTTTTTATGATGTTAAGTTCCCGAAAACAAACAAGGAGCAACGATATTGAAGTGAACCCCCGAAGTTAGATGATTTAATATGATGCTAAGTTCCCGAAAACAAACAAGGTGCCACGAATATCGTGACACCTTGTTCTGCCTTTGGGCTGAAGGAAGCTTTATTCCTTGGATTTGACTTTTTTCTTATCCCCGTCAGCGGCAAGCTCATCCTGATACTTCTTGGCGTCTTTGATGAAGCTTGCGATTATTAAGATCATGACGATTCCGATCGGGAATGCCGCGATGATCGACACGGTCTGAAGATTTGCCATGGTGCCTTCTGAGAAGATCAGTGCGATAGGAAGCATGATAAGGAGGATCGCCCAGAAAAGCTTCATCTTCTTGCTTGCCTGCTCATCGCCTTCAATATTCTTGTAGCTGTAGTTGGATGCTACCATGGTTATGCTGTCGAAAGATGTTGCATAGAAAGCGAACATTGCGAGAGCTAATACTACAAGGAATACGGGTGCCAGAGGCAGCTGGTGGATAATGTCGATGATCGTCTGATAGAGATCGTCGCCGTTAGCGTGATACTGTGCTACAGCATCGAATCTGCCGTGAACCTTCATGCCGAGACCGAAGTTGCCGAGTACGATGAATGAGATCAATGTGCTGGCTGTACCGAAGATGTATGAACCCATGATTACCTGCTTGATCGTTCTGCCGCGGGAGATCATGCCCATGAAGAAAGGAGCGGCAACGCACCATACCATCCAGTATGCCCAGTAGAAGATCGTCCAGTTCTGGGCAAAGCCTGCTTCGGTTCTGGTCGCATCTGTCCATGTAGAGAGTCCGATGAAGTTCTGGACCATGTTACCGAGAGAAGTGACGCCTGTCTCGATGGAGAATCTGGCTTCGCCGCCGAGGATGAAGACATAGAGCAGTATGATGCCGAAGAGGATCATGCAGATTTTCGAGAGCATGTTAACGCCCTTGAGACCGTTCATTACCGAGCATGTGTAGATGCCGCAGACGACAACGAGGATGCCGATCGATACGAACTTGGAACCAGCGATGCCGAAGAGGTCTGTGAGAACCATGGAGAGCAAAGGAGTTGCGATCGAGAATGTTGTGGCAGTTCCTGCGATAAGTGCGATAACCGCGAGGATGTCGATGACCTTACCAAGCACGCCGTCAGTCTGCTTGCCGAGGATTGGTCTGCAGGCTTCGGAATACTTCTGCTTGTGGCAGCCTCTGACGTGGAGCATGAATCCGAATGCAGCAGCAAGAACTGCGTAGAAACTCCACGGGATCAAAGACCAGTGATAGAGCGGGAATGTTGCTGACCACTCGTTGATATCGCCGAATGCCAATACATGGGGATCTTCATAGTAGTAGATCCATTCGCAGAAGGAATAGAACAGGATGTCTGAAGCAAGACCGCATGTAAATACCATCGCGCCCCATGAGAAGAATCCGTACCTGGGCTTCTCACCGGGTTTGCCGATCGTGATCTTACCGATCTTCGAATATGCGAGCCAGAGTGATACGAGGAAGAATCCGAGACCGATGACGAGATAATAGACTCCGCATCTGTCACCTAAGAAACTTCTGATCACTTCGAGTGCCGATGTTGAATTCTCAGGTGCCAACACGAAGTAAGCACAGAGGATCAGGATGCACCCGAACGGTATAAATGTTGTAAAAGGATCTATTTTCCTCTTACTCTCAATCTTAACGGCTTCTTTGCTCATAACTGCTCTCCTTTATATTCACTATAATTTGAATCAATGTTTATCAGCTCTTCCAGGCTGTCGATCTCGACGATGTCTTCACGTCTCATCTCTCTGATCCCCAATTTAAAGTCCTCGAAATGACAGAACATCGCAACATCGTCCCAATATATTTGCGTGTTTCCTGACTCGAATTCTTCTTCCAAATGTTTCTTAAGTTTCTTTCCGTCCTGATCAGACCAGCGCGATATCGAATAGAGCTGCCAGCCTTTTGACCCGCCGGTTCTAGAACACCCGGTGACGATGCCGTTCTCAACGCTCATGAGCCACTCGTCTGTCTCGCCTTCAGACCAGACTGCGTTATAGCCGGATAACGTGAAGTGAGGGTCAAGGATCTCCGGATTATAAATAATCTGGTCTCCGTCAAGAATGATGCAGTCGGATAAATGCTCGCGTGCAACATAAAGAGATGAGATGTTATTGCATTTATCGTATATCGGGTTCAAGATGAGCTTTACTCCGAACTCAGCCTCAAGACCTGCGAACTGTTCCTTAAGGTAGCCGACTACGACATAGATCTCGTTAATGCCGTTTGAATGAAGAGCATTGATAACGGATTCGATCATGCGGACACCGTTAACAGCTATAAGGGGCTTAGGAGTCTTAAGGGTTAGAGGTCTCATCCTCTGCCCTTCACCTGCTGCCATGATTATCGCTCTCCTCACTATATGTTCACTCATAAGATCTCCATGGCGTATCTGTAGAATTCTTTGGCATAACGGTACTGGCGGAGTGTGTATTCACCGAACTCGATGCCTAATTGTCTCTTGTATTCGCACCAGTTGGACCAGAGGAGGCCGCAGCTGGCAATGTAGCAATAGATCTTGGCGCGGAGCTTATCATCCACCTTGCCTTCGAAGTATATGTCGATAAGACGGTCGCACTTGGCCTTGTCATAGAGACTGTAGATACAGAACATTGCGATATCGACGTGCGGGTCCTGCATGCCGGAATACTCCCAGTCAGTAAGCTGGAGGGATTCGGTTTTCGAGCCCTTGGGAGTATAGAAAAGGAAATTGTCCGGAACTGCGTCAATGTGGGTCAGGCACCAGTCCTTGTCGTAACTGTCAACGACTTTACGAAGAGACATGATGTTCTTCTTGGTCTCCTCATAGTCGCGGTAAGCAGACGGGATCCCGTTCCAGAGGGACTCGTAAAATTCTATCTGTCCGAAGATATCGAAAACATGATCCACCTTAAGCTTCATGTCATGGAAGCTCTTAAGCTTGCGCATACACTTGATAAGATCCTCTTCGTTATCGGGGTCACAGACCCTGATGCCCTCGAGATATTTTGTGATCTTATAACCGCTCTGAGGTTCGATAAGCACGGGATCGTCACAAAAACCGAGACCGCTTATAGTCCTGAATACTTCAGCCTCATGCTTGCGGTCGATAAGCATGTCAGTGCCTTCTCCCGGAATACGCATTATGTATTTGGAACCGTTTACGCTGAAGAGAAACGACCGGTTGGTCATGCCTTTCTTAAGAACGGAGATATCCTTAATGTCTTTGGGCTCGCAATCGAAAACCTTTGTTATCGCATTGATCGCATCGTTCTTCAGGTGATCTGAACCTGCATCGATATCTCTAAGCTGCTCATAAGTGTTGATCTCCTTGACTGAATCATCGGAAACGACACGGGCATTTACGAACATGCGGTCGCCGTCAAAAAGTGCTTCTTCCCAGAAAGATTCATCGTGACGTCCGTCAGTTAATAGCTCCCTGATCCTGTCAGATACTTTGGCAGCATCTTCCTCAAGAAGATATGAGATGCCGATCATTCTGTTGCCACACTCTCCTGAGGTGAGTCCTACGAGTTCATTCTTTCGGTTGACGCGGACAGTCGAGCCTTCAGATGAATCGCTTGAGACCATATACCAGCTGTATAACTCATCTTTGCTGAACGGATTATCTTCGCACCACATATCGCAGGGAACGATGTAACTGTTTGCGAGCTTATCTGATACGATGCCTACGGAATAAATATTGTTCTTAGCGGCATAACTGCTGTTAACAACAAGGTCTACTCCGAACTTATCGACCAGGTATTCGAAGCTCTCCATCATGAACCCGATAACGACCGTAATATCCTTGATGCCTGCTTCGTGAAGCTGTCTGATCTGGCGCTCGATAAGGACTTCTCCGTTAACTTCAAGAAGCGCCTTGGGAGTCGTCGTATTGATGGGAACCATCCTCATGCCAAATCCTGCAGCGAGAATGACAGCGCGCTTCGGACTGTTATTTTTAATTAGGGTCTTTGCTGACTTTGTTAATGTAATATCTTCATTAATATGACCTAAGCTCTCTAAGATCTTAAGAGATTTATTCACTGAGCCGAGTGACAGGCCGGTCTCTTCTGCAAGAATGCGCTGATTAGTAAATCTTAAGCGGTTAAGACAAAGCAGGACATCTGATGCCTGCTTGTTAAGTTCAGCCGTGTTGTTTTCGCGCTTGTTCACGAACATTCTCCCATACAGATTTGATGAACACGCACATATAATAACACTAAGTCAGAATAATGCAAATTGATTTTTATTAGGGGTTACGCGCTGCTGATTTGGTTGCTACTACGGGAATTCCGGTGCCTGCACAGTCAGGTATTAATACGTCTCCGGTCTTTACCGGAGCTTCGCAAACAGCCCTTGATATTTCTGCCATGACGTCGAAAATCTTATCCTTCGGCACCGGTTCTTTTGTCTTGCAGCTGACCCTGTCGGAGGCTCCGTTATTTACTCTGATAGTTGTGGTCACCGTTCTTACCGGCGCTGTCACTTCCGCACGGGCATAATTCTCGCCGCGCTTACATGTGTTGCCGGTTACGGAAACTATCGCGTCACCATCCATAGTGACAGTTATCCTGCATCCCATCGGGCAATTGATACATGTTAATTCCTTTAACTCCATGTCAGCCCTCCGTAATCGCAACAGTTATCTCAGAAGGAGCGGACATCAGGTCTTCCTTTTTTAATATGACCTGCTCCATCTCGCCCGGAGTGATTATCTGCTTTCTTCTGTGGATCTTAATCTCGCCGTCATAATTTACATCTATATAAGAATCCTTATAAACATTACCTGACCTGAATCTGACAGTAACGTTGTCATCGACTTCATTGACCCTTATGAAGCTTGGTACGGTGTAACGAACACCGCTGCCGTTCTTTATCTGAATAACAGGACCTTCAGCTGACTTGCTTGAACGGACAAAGCTGGCCGCGCTTCTTCCCGCTCGGCCCGATTCTTCAGATACATAATCGACAAGATCATGAACATGAAGGACATTGCCGCAGGCAAAGATGCCTGGCACAGAGGTCTCGAAAGATTCATTCACATAAGGCCCGTTCGTTGCAGGATTAATCCTGATATCAGCTGCTCTCGTAAGTTCATTCTCAGGAATGAGACCGCATGACAGTAGCAGTGTATCACAGGGAATCTCTTCTTCAGTTCCGGGGATGGGCTTAGAATTCGAATCGACTTCTGCGATAACAACTGAAGTAACTCTTTCCTTGCCCATAATATCAATAACAGTATGAGATAACAGAAGCGGAATACCGAAGTCATCAAGACACTGAACGATATTACGCTTAAGGCCGCCTGAATAAGGCATCAGTTCACAAACACACTTAACCTTGGCGCCTTCCAAAGTCATGCGGCGCGCCATGATGAGTCCGATGTCACCGGAACCCAATATGACGACTTCCTTGCCGGGCATATAACCTTCGATATTAACCAGACGCTGGGCAGTTCCTGCCGTGAAAACTCCCGCAGGACGAAGTCCCGGGATGTTAAGTGCTCCTCTCGGGCGTTCCCTGCATCCCATGCAGAGAACTATGGCGCCGCAATCTACTGTGAACACACCTTCACTGCTGTTTACGGCAGTAACAGAACCTGATGAGACGTCAAGTACCATTGTGTTCAGCATATATAGGATATTAAGACCTGCTAGCTGTTCTTCAAACCTGGCCGCATATTCGGGACCTGTCAGTTCTTCGTTAAATGTATGAAGTCCGAATCCGTTATGAATGCACTGGTTAAGGATTCCGCCAAGCTCATTGTCGCGCTCGAGGATAAGGATATTGAGGTTCGGTTCTTCCTTTGCTGCTGCGATTGCAGATGCAAGACCGGCAGGACCGCCGCCGACGATTACGATATCAGATCTCATCTTTGGTCCTCCCGATAACAATACTGGAACTGCCGCCGTTCTTGGTAACGGATTCCAGCGGAATACCAGCCTCACGGCTGATGATCTCCATTACCCTTGGTGAACAGAATCCGCCCTGGCATCTGCCCATGCCGGCTCTGGTCCTGCGCTTTACGCCGTCAAGAGATCTCGCGCCTAACGGCCTTCTTACTGAGTCAATTATCTCGCCTTCAGTTATGGTCTCGCAGCGGCAGATGATCCTGCCGTATTTAGGCTCCTCCCTGATAAGAGCATCACGTTCTTCAGAAGATAATTCAAACGGCTTTTTTATGTCATGACAGATACCGTTCCAAGAAGATTTAAGAGTAAGATCCAGCTTGGCAGATACAAGTGAAGCCAGATATTCACCAATGGCAGGACATGCCGTAAGACCCGGAGATTCAATACCTGCGCAATCGAAGAACCCGGGACAATCAGATACTTCGCCGATAACAAAATCGCCGCCGTCTTCATGAGCACGAAGCCCTGCAAATCCGGTTATTACCTGCTTTAGAGGAACATTCTTAACATTACGGCTTGAACCTTCAATAACTTTGGCAAGACCTTCGGCAGTTACAGGAGCTTCATCTTTGTTATCAGAATCTATGGCTGTAGGACCGACAAGTGTATTTCCGTGAACCGTGGGCGCTACCAGGATTCCCTTGCCAAGCTTTGTCGGCTGCGGGAAGATAACATGATTTACGAAGCCCTCTGCCGAACGGTCAAGGAGCATGTAGTCTCCACGTCTCGGCGTTATATGAAGCTTCTTATTAGAAACCATATTATGAATCTCGTCAGCGTGACATCCTGCAGCATTGATAACAACAGAACACTTATAAGTCTCATCATAAGTTGTTACGATAAGGCCGTCTTCAGATCGGACTGAAGTAACATGACTGTTGAACTTAAAATCAACTCCGTTCTGGTTAGCGCATTCAGCCATCGCGATATTAAGCCTGAACGGACATATGACTCCCGCAGTTGAAGCATAGAGAGCGCAGACAACGTCATCAGATATATTGGGTTCGATTGCCTTAACTTCAGATGCTGTAAGGATCTTCATGCCGGGGACATTGTTTTCGAGGCCTCGCTGATATAGCTCATCAATACCTGAACGGCTTGATTCGTCAGTACAGACAACAAGTGAGCCTATGCGTTTAAATGGAATGTCGAGTTCTTCACAAAGAGAGGTCATTAACTCGTTGCCTCGGATATTCATCTTAGCCTTAAGTGAACCGGGTTTGGCATCGTACCCTGCGTGAACGATGCCGCTGTTAGCCTTGGAAGTTCCGCAGCATAAGTCTTCGTCCTTCTCGAGCACGAGGACCCTGCATTCGTAACGGGACAGCTCTCTTGCAACAGCTGCACCGGTAACGCCGCTACCAATAATGATCACGTCATAAGATCCGTTCACGTAAATCACCTCATACATTAAGTATAAAGCTTAAACGAACGATTTAATGTAAATTAATCAGAAATTATATTCAGACACAGGAGCGTGCGGCTGTCTCTTATCTTCAGGAGGCAGGGTCATGTAGTCGTCATACATGTATTTAAGGAAAGCATCGTAATCTTCGATGCCGTAAAACTTCTGACCTTCGAATTCATACTCGGCGCGGTTAAGGAACCAATCCTTTGGCATTGAATATCTTTCCTTCAGCGGGTGTTTGGTATAGAGCTTGCCGAATGACTTAAACAGCAAAAGTCTTACACGGTTAGGCGAAGAATTGGAGCTCTTTGAAGCATACTTCTCGACCCTCTTATAGACATGATCAACGGAGAACAACGATAAGAACTTATACCAGAGTTTTTTTATCCCCCTGCTGTTGACTGCGCCGACACGGGCATAAAGGATCTTACGGAGGAATAAGCAGTCTATGTCCTGGAAGATCTGTCCGATAACGCTTTGGGGGACATCGTCTAACGGGAAAATATCAATGGCAACACCGGACTTGCACTTTATGTGTTCCTGGCCTACGCGGACAAAAGTCGTGCCGGTCCTTCTGACCTTCGGATATTCCCAGAGATACTCGGGATCGTTATAGTGGTCCTGATAAAAAGCGATATCAGGATCCATCTCGCCTGCCACTTTCCTGAACTTCTCGAAGTCCTCGCGGAGCATTGTGATATCGGCATCGTCATCCCACGGGATATAGCCCTTATGCCTGACGGCTCCCAGAAGCGTACCGCAGCTTATCGTGTATCTGATATCGTGCTTTCTGCAGACCCTGTCGACCTCCTGGATCAAAGGGATCTGAATAAGCTGCATTCTGCGGAATTCTTCAGGTGTAAGATACTTAACGGTTCCCATCAGAGCGTTTTAAGATACTCCATGAAGTTTTCTTTGTTCTCAAGTGCAGTCGTAGTAGGTCTGCCTAAGTCGTCACGGGCACCGATGCTGCAGGATACCTCGATCAGTGAGAGTTCACTTCTCTCTTTGGCAGATTTAAGTTCTTTGTCTAAGTCTTCGAAAGTATCCACCTTGACTGCATAAGGATAACCGCAGGCCTTGGCAATACCTACAAGATCGATGCTGCCTGCAACAGTAGGCATGCCGCCTACTGTCTCGTGAGCGCCGTTATTGATAACAACGTGAACCATATTTGAAGGCTTATTGGCACCTAAGAGCGCCATTGAACCCATGTGCATCAGGACTGCACCGTCGCCGTCAACACACCAGATCTTCTGATCTGGTTTATTGATCGCAACACCAAGTGCAATCGATGAGCTGTGTCCCATGGAACCGACTGTGAGGAAATCGTACTTATGTGACTGGCCGTTGGCGACACGGGTCTCAAAGAGCTCACGTGAAGCTTTACCTGTTGTTGATACGATAGGATCTTCACCTGTAACAGCAACTATGTGCTTGATGATGTCTTCACGGACCATCGTGTTATCGTTCTTATAGACGACCTTCTCATCGTAAGACAAGGCACCCTTACGGATAACGAATGCAACGTCCTTACCTGAAGCCAAAACATCTCTGAAGTCTGCCATGGCAGCTTCGACTTCTTCATCTGTCGTCTCCTTGCCGATGACAAAAGGCTTTATGTCCATATCTTCAAGGAGCTTAACGGTAACTTCGCCCTGATAGATATGCTGGGGTTCGTCGTGGATACCGGGCTCGCCTCTCCATCCGACGATGAATACTACAGGGATCGCATAAACCTTATCATTAAGAAGTGAAGCAACAGGATTAATGATGTTGCCCTCACCTGAGTTCTGCATATAAACAACGGGGACCTTGCTCGTAGCGAGGTGGTAACCGGCAGCTAATGCCGTGCAGTTACCTTCATTTGCTGCGATCACGTGATGCTTGGGATCGATGCCGTATGTGTTCATAAGGTAGTTGCAGAGAGCCTTGAGCTGCGAATCCGGAACACCTGTATAGAAATCAGAACCGATTATTTCAACTAACTTTTCAACCTTCATATTGTTCCCCTTTTATTTGTTAAGTTCCTGCTCTAATGCGGGTTTGATAATGTTATTGATGATGAATTCTGCAGTAGCGTCTATCTCGTCGAAGTGTACAGTCTTGGGAAGCGTTACGCCAAAAGCATTCTTAGCCTTCCCGATAAGAGCATCCGTATAAATAAGGCAGCCGTCCCTGATATCTTCAACACCGTCAAGAGCAAGAGACTGTCTGTTCTTTGAGATCATCTCATCCATTCCGAATACAGTATCATCGATATAGCACTTAGGCTCATCGCCTGTACCGTCAACAACGACAGGGAATCCGCCGATATTGCCGAATACTCCGGGAGAATGGAATACCATCTTCTTATTCTCACGGACAGATCTTAAGATACAGTTGATAATGTCGAAGTTAGATGAAGCGTTCATCATGTTGCGCTTGGAATCTGTAGGCATCGTGATAACGCACTTCTTGAGGAAAAAGTCCTGATCGATCGCAACGGCATCACCCTTATATGAAGCGCTGATAAGCTGTTCAACGCCTTCATTCTGGCCTTCCTTACTGATAACGACATCGTGGAAATGTGCTGTTGCCATCTCGATATCGATATTCCAGAAATCATTTACTCCGATATCTTCAGCGATGGCGAACTTAAGGCGCGGGAGCAAGTGGTTGAGGTTGCCTGAACCGAAGTCAGGATAAGCTTTGCCTGCGCTCTTAAGCCACGGTATAGTGCCGTCTGAATAAGATGTGTTGATGACTACACCCTTGCCTTCTGCCTTCTCATAAGCAAGCATGATGTTGCGAATATACTTGATCGACAGAGGTGTCCAGATTCCGTAAGCACGGACATTCTTCCATGAGATTGTTCCGTACTTAAGGCCGGAATATACGCGGCTAGTATTAACTATAAAATCAGGCTGGTATTTAGAGATGCAGGCAGCGATAGAGTCAACATTCTCAAGATCGCAAGTGCCGTCAACGATAACGTTAGATCTGTTCTGACGGCGGATCAGCGCAGCAACGCGGGCGATATTAACATCGCACTGGAGCTTTTCCGCATTTCTTCCGCATACGATTATCTCGAGCTTCTCATCGCCTGTTGAGAGCAGGTATTCGAGAAGGTAATTACCGACACTTCCAAGGCCGATGATCATTACCCTGATCCTGCCTTCGCTGTCGTGCTGCTTAATAAGCTTTAGCTTTTCATTGATCATTCCTGTTTATCCTTCCTATTTAAAGACCTGCAATGACAAAATCATTGACCGTATTGCAGTTGATCCATGTCTTCATCGGTATGACATTTATGTTTTTGCCTGATTTAGCAAGAGTCTGGAAATACTCATTGATTAGAACGAGATTGGTTCCTTCGTGACCTGATTCGGGAATGGAATCCGTAACCTTCTTCAACAGTTCGCTGTCAGTAAACTTCCAGATCTGACCGGAATTATAGATGGCAGTAAAAGGTTCATTTATAACCAGCTGACCATGTGAAGTATCGTAGATATAATGGGGAACTTCATTTATGTCATAGTAAAGGGCTACAGCCTTCTTAGCCCTGATAGCTTCATTGTTTGTGGTGATAACGCTGTCAGTGCTTGTGGCAACCAAACCAAAGCTCTCATCATCAACGAACAGGTCTCCTTCGGCAAAAAGGAGCTCGTCAAATGAAGTTCCGTACTTCTCAAATACTGCTTTAATACCAAGATAGAGGCTCCATCCGGATCCGTATTCAGCATACTTCTCGTTATTTACGAGGATTATCTTGCTTTTGAATTCTTCAGAAAGAATGTCATTGATATATGCCTTAAGCTCACTGATGAAGAATCCGCCGACGATAACAAATGCATCGTAATCGGAAGCCTGTGTGAGCATGTGGTTAAGCAGAGTTTTCTTTGGGTCTTCCCTGTTATATATGCACTTAACAGTAGGCTTTCCGACACTTTCGGAGAACCTCGTTGCCGAACCTGCTACTGTAGTAAGGAATACTCTCATGCGTTGTTCTTCCTAAAATCTACGATCATGTCGATACCTTCGGACAGCGAGATCTTCGGAGCCCAGCCGGTTCTGGTCCTGAGCTTTTCAGTGCTCAATACTCTTCTTACAGGATCTGATTCTCTGTAGCCCTCGAAGGTAATCTCGGGATTCTCGATGCCGAGCTTATCTGCGATAAGAGCAACGAGATCCAGGATAGAGATCTCTTCTTCCGTAGCAACGTTATAAACACTTCCGTCCAATGCATCGTCATGCTCTAAGAGATGCAGTACTGCAGCACATGAATCGATATTGTGCAGGAACGTTCTCTTATTTACCTTGGAGTTCTCGAGGAGAACTACCTTGCCGTCATTAAGAAGGCTGTTAACGATGTGAGGCAGGATGTGCTTTGCAAATCTCTCGTTCTTGCTGTATACGTTTGCAAATCTTAATGAAGCGCCGCGAATCTTGCCTGCATCAACGGCATCCTTCATGAAGAACTCAGTAAGGAGCTTGCCGCATGCATAAGAAGTTCTCTGGCTGTGCTCTGCATCGGACATAAGAAGATAATCCGTCTCCTTAACGCCGCCTTCCTTGAAGGACTGCATTGAATAAACCTCAGATGTTGAGCAGTTGATATAAGCATCAGCGCCTACTGAGATAGCCTGGTCGAGGAACGATCTCATACCGAGAAGGTTCGTGTCGAACGTAGATTTGACGTGATAGAAATATTCAGTGTGAACAACTGCAGCGCAATTGATATAGAAGACCTTTTCGAAGTTCTTCTTCATATTGATGACCTTGTACTCGATCTCAGCCATCTGGGCAGCGTTATTGATGTCATACTGGAAGAACTCGAATCTGGGATCGTCGATACAGTCCTCAACCGTATCGATCGATGAACAGAAGAAGTTATCGAATCCGATAACGCTGCCTCTGTTGCCGCCAAGGATCTGTCTTACGAGTTCATTGCCGGTCATGCCGGTCACACCGCTGATAACATAAAGATTATTCATGCATGTCACACTCCGTTTGTTAATCTGTCTCTATAGAAAGGATCCACCTCATCAGTGAATAGACTCTGTTCATATTCAATATCGTATGGAACCGATATGAGGGATACCCCTTTATCGGTATCAAGTATAGCATACTGGGCCTTCGGATTATGGTTCCTCGGCTGCCCTACACTTCCCGGATTGATGAAGGTAACCTTCTTCTTATTACGGTATTCAGGGTTTACGCATTCGTAGTAGTGCTCGAAAACATGTGCGTAGTGACTGTGACCAGAGAGGACATAATCGTAACTCTCATATCCGCCATAAGATCCGTCAGTTCCGTTCGCCTTATCAGGGAAGATCGATTTCCAGTAAGGATCCGTAAGACTTCCGTGAATCGCAAGGAACTTGAGCCCTTCAATCTCAAACACGCACGACCCTGATTTCCCTTCGATCGAATCCAGGTATTCAAAAGACTCAGAAGTCAGATGAGCCTTGGTATTCCTTGCAGATACCCTGCCGCGTTCAGATGAAAACCTCGCATAATCGTCTTCCATGATTGCCTGCTCATGGTTACCCCAGATGTTACAGACAACAGGGATATCGAGGTTTCTTATAATGGAAATAGCTTCGTTAGAACGCATACCGTAATCGATAAAGTCGCCTAACAAAGCTATTTTAGATACTTTATGGTTTGTCTTAATATCAGTTAAGACACTCTCTAATGCAGAACAATTGCCATGTATGTCAGATATAATCGCAAGTTCCATGAGACTTACCTGCAATTATAACGTGTCGATCAGGGAGATAATGTCTTTAATCGGCAGCAGTCTTGAATCTACCTCAGCAGCTCTGTGATATCTTAAGATATCTTCTGCTGTTGACTTCATGGCCGGGAAAGCAGCTCTGGTGAGCTGGTTTGCATAAATAACGATATTTACGCCGTGAGCAACAAGTTCATCCTCATAGATCGTATTGAAAGAACTGGGTACAACAACGAGAGGCGTCTCTTTGTTAAATGACCTGAACTTATCGCAGAACTCCAATATCTCAGCAGGATCCTTCTTACGGCTGTGGATCATGATTCCGTCAGCGCCTGCCTCAACGAATGCCTTGGCACGCGCAATTGCGTCATCCATGCCCTGCTCGAGGATAAGGCTCTCGATACGTGCAATGATCATGAACTCGTCAGAGAGCTGTGCCTTCTTGCCTGCTCTGATCTTCTCGCTGAAGTGCTCTATGGAATCCTGAGTCTGCTTAACTTCAGTTCCGAACAGGCTGTTCTTCTTAAGACCTGTCTTATCCTCAATGATAACGGCACTTACGCCCATACGCTCAAGAGAACGTACCGTATATACGAAGTGCTCTGTAAGTCCGCCCGTATCACCGTCGAAAATGATAGGCTTGGTCGTAACTTCCATAACGTCATCGATGGTCCTGAAACGGCTTGTCATGTCTACCAGCTCAATATCAGGCTTACCCTTAGCTGTGGAATCACAAAGAGAGCTGATCCACATGCAGTCGAACTGATCGATGTGCTCACCGTTAGCAACGACTGTCTTCTCTGCAATAAGTCCAGTGATACCACTGTGAACTTCGATAGTCTTAACGATTGGGACAATATTAAGGAGCTTCTTAAGTCTGCCGCGTCTAAACTCAGGCATAGAGAGCTTCTCTGTCATCTGACGGTCGATCTTCTGGATATTCTCGTTGAATGTATAAGGAACCTCAACCAGTTCTCCGCCGTACTCGGCAAGAAGGCTTGTTATATTCTCCTTGATAACGGACATAGCCGAAGAACTCCAGTTATCGCCGTGAACGATGTAATCGGGACGCAGTTCCTTAACTACTTCGTCGTACATGATGTGATTCTGAACGATAACATCGTCAACGCCCGGAATCGCCTTGATCATCTCGACTCTCTCCTCTACGGACTTCATAGGGAATCTGTTATATCTGACCATCTCAGAATCGCAGAGAACACCGACTGTAACAGATCCGAGTTCTTTTGCCTTCTCAATGATGTTCAAGTGACCTTCATGAATAATATCAGTGCAAAAGCATGTATATACCTTCTTAGCGCACATTTAACGTTCCTCCGCCCATTTCAATATCGCCAATTATTATAATATAAATATAAGAAAAAACAAAAAGGAAATACTTACCCGACCCGCAATATCTTGCGATAAAGCATCTCAATAGTATCTACATCTAGTTTTATCGGATGATTCTTGAGTCTTACAGGGTTAACAGACGTCTTGAGAACATCGATCTCATTCTCAGTAACTTCAGGGATTGCCAGTTCCAGGCGCTCGAAAATCTCTTCCAGGCAATTCGCTCCCTCAGAAGCAGACTTATAACCGAATAGCGAGGCTATCTCATCCAAAGTAGTCTTAATATATTCTTCTCCCCTGGAATCAATGCACTTATCGGTGTTTTCCACCATCCACGGGAACAAAACCCTGTCACACAAAATAGCAGCATGACCGTGAGAAGGACCAAGATGACTCGTGATCTTATAGCACATGGCGTGACCTGCAGTTGTCTGGGTTATATTGATTGCCTTGCCTGCAAGATTAGCAGCTATCAGCATTCCGTGGTTACCTTCTTCAGTATTATTAATATATCCTTCCATATTCTCCAAAACGCCTGTAATAGCCTTGCGTGAGTATTCTTTACTCTCATCAGTGCTGTTTACGGACCAGTAAGACTCTACAGCATGACAGAGAGCATCCATCATGGTGGACTTCTTCTGATACATAGGCAAAGTCTTGAGTGAATTATGGTCAAGCAAAACAGTCGCAGGAATGCAGGATTCACTGGTAATAGACTGTTTCTCATCATTTAAGTAAATGACAGCATATCGTGTAGCTTCAGAGCCTGTGCCTGCCGTAGTAGGCATAGCAATGAAAGGAATGTCGTTAGGAACGATCTCCTGCTTCATAAAGATCTCATTCCTGTCCATGTTGTTATAGAGCTTGATGCACTTGGCAACGTCGATTGCTGAACCGCCGCCTACAGCGAAGATGCTGTCGCAATCCTTCTCAATGAACAATTCAACGCCCTTAACAACTGACTCATATAAAGGATTCGGAACAAAATCGCTGAAACGGATAATGTTTATGCCGGATGATTCAACTTCCTCCAGATGAGCATTAAGGCTCTTCTGGAATTCAATAGAGCTGTCACATACAAGGAGCAGATTCTTAACCGAATTGCTCTTAAACCAATCGTCCAACTCTTTATAGTTGTCTTTAGCTGTTATAATCTTTTGACTCATAATCAATAAATATCGTACTTCTTGTCTTTTGAATAAGGATACTCAACCAGTCTTCCGCCGTAAGTCGCTATCGTCTGGCAGACTTCGTCTCTTACCGGCTTCTGAATACCTTCATTCCAGTCATCGCCGTGAACAACGAAGTCAGGCTTATACTTTTCGAGATTATCCTTATAAGACAAAGTCTCCTGAACAACGACCTTGTTAACTCCGACAATGTTCTGGAATAAAACGATCCTCTCTGCCAAAGGCAGTACGGGAGTTCTCTTATAAGAAGCTACAGCCTCATCAGATAAGACACCAACGATTATCTTGCCCAGATGAGACGCTTTTTTAATTATTGCTATATGACCGCTGTGAATGATATCGGCAGCAAAGCACATATAAACAGTACGGTTCTCAATCTCAGCAAGCCTGGAACTGACAGCAGCCAGGTCTTCCGGGGTATCGATCTCGGAACAGAGCCTGTTCTCAACGTCAAAAGCCAGGATGTTGCATGCGCCTTCCAATTCGTTAAGAGCATTCTCTGCATATACCTTGCGGTTATCACTCTCACAGAACTCGACGATCTTATCGAGCCAGACTCTCCAGTCAGCTTTATTGAGTTTATAGAGAGCCTGTGCTTCCATAGCATCATTGAAGAAAGTAACCCCTACCTTCCGGACATAGCCGTCTTTGATAACAGCTTTAAAATCCTTCTCAGGCAAAGGCAATGTAGACGACACCTTCATGCAGCTTGAGGGGCAAGCGAGCATATCCTCAAGCACGGAATACTCAAAAACGAGATCTCCGTGCATCAGGACGATGTCGTCATCCAAAAACTCTCTGGCACAATAGATACTGTAAATATAGTTTGTTTCCGCATAAAGAGGATTGTTAACAAACTCAATATGAATAGGCAGTTCCAAAGATCTGCAGTAATTGACCAGAACGGAATCGAAGTATCCTGTCGTCATGACCACTTCACTGATACCGCTGTCAACCAGGAGCTTTAACTGTCTGGATAAAATAGTCTCTGTGCTGGAGATCTCCGTCATACACTTGGGATGCTCAGAAGTAAGAACCCCCATCCTGTGTCCTAAACCCGAATTAAGAATTAATGCTTTCACGCTTTACCCTCTGATCTGTCAATTTATTATGAGATTATATCACATGATTCCATTCTAATAACTCAATAAAGTGTCCTCATAACCAAACATATCAAATAAAATTCAAGTGATTTTACTATTATAATTCAATTAGTTTAGTTGAATTATTCGTATTTTTTGTTTGTCGTTTATCCCGTAACTCAATTGACTATACGTATTACACGTATTATTATATACACAAGGAGTAAATATGAAGATCTCCGAGATGAAGAAACTACTCAAAAAGAATGGCTGTTACTTTGTTAAAGAACTTGGTGGTCACGAAGAGTGGTACTCACCGATTACTAAAAAGTCTTTTCCTATTCCAAGGCACAATGCTAAGGAATTAGGCTCAGGGATAGAGAAAGCTATTAGAAAACAAGCTGGTATATAAGGAGCTAATATGAAAAACAAGAAATCACCAATCTATGTATACCCTGCTATATTCACACCAGAACCTGAGGGTGGGTATTATATTCACTTTCCTGATATCGAAAACTGCTTTACGTGTGGTGATTCTTTAGAGGACGGCATGATGATGGCTAAGGAAGCGCTTGCGCTAATGATCTATTCAAACTATGAAGAGACTAAAACTTCCGCTCCATCCAAAACGCCGATTAACGAACTCAAACTAAAAAAGAATGAATTTGCAACTTACATCTCTTGTGATACAAGCGAATGCAGAAGAAAATTTGGAACAAAATCAGTAAAAAAGACACTGACAATACCTGAATGGTTAAATGATGCAGCAGTTAAGGAAAGAATAAACTTTTCACAAGTACTTCAGGATGCATTAAAAGAAAAACTGAACGTAAGCTAAATATGAATAACATTATCGAGTACAAAGGTTATATAGGAAGCGTTGAAATGTCCGAAGCGGATGGTGTTTTCTTCGGAAAAGTTCAGGGCATCCGTTCTCTGATTTCTTATGAAGGCACGAACGCTAAAGAACTAATTGACGACTTTCATGGCGCGGTTGACGATTATCTGTCATCATGTGCCGAAGACGGTATTGCGCCTGAGACTGCCTATAAAGGCAGTTTTAACGTGCGTTTCAAAAACAAAGAGAACCATAAACGCGCTGCCATATATGCAATGACACACGGACAAAGCTTAAACAGCTTCATCGAAGAATCCGTCGAACAGCGTTTGAATTCACTTAAGGCTTAATTAAGACAACTCTTTAAAGCTTCCACGAGCTTGTCATTATCTTCCTTATCCTTGACAGCGATCCTGACATATCTGTCGCTCCCAAGCTTTGTACTCAGGTCTTTTATAAGAATGTCATGCTCATTCAGGAGCTTGCTTGTCAATTCAAAAGCAGTTATTCCCGTCAGTTCAACCATCAGGAAGTTTGCTTCCGAAGGAAGAACCCTTATACCCTTAACAGCTGACAAAGCCTCAACAAAACGGGCTCTCTCGGCACGGAACAATACCTTTGCTATTTCATAATCCTTCTCATATTTGCCGTATATCTGCATGTAGAACTCAGCAAAGGAATTGATGTTCCAGATGGATACATCCTTTTTAATGGCTGCGATAGCATTGGTATTTCCTGAAGCCAGTATTCCAAGACGGAGACCCGGAACTCCAAAAGACTTTGATATGGACTTCATAAGATACAGGTGCGGATTGGAATCCAGAATATCCTGAACAAGCAAAGAGCTGTCAGTATCGTCAGCAAAATCAATAAACGACTCATCAAGAACGATATTTACGCTGTTTGCTCTTCCCCACTCAACAAGCTTTAACATGTCTGCTTTACCGATGAAGTTGCCTGACGGATTATCAGGATTAACGATTACAACGTTATCAACCGGATTTGCTGTAAAGAAATCAATTACATCAGCAGCAGTATATGAATATCCAAGCATACTGACATCAAAGAACACGGAATCTTCATTTGCAAATCTGTGAGGATACTCCTCAAACGTCGGCTTAATGAAGCCTGTCTTGCCGGTAAGGATACCCAAAAGGCTCTTAATAAGCTCAGCCGCACCGTTTCCTACAACGATATTCTCCTGATGAACATTGAAGTTCTTGGATGCCAGAAGAGAATTGACCTTCATTCCTGATGGATACTGCGTAAGAAGCGTTGAATAACTGGCAGTCATCTCATCAACCATTCTGGCCGGCGGGAAATAAGGATTAACCAGATAGCAGAAGTCTATAAGCTTCGGGAACCTCCAGTAACCTCCGTATCTTTGCTGCAGAAGTTCCAATCTCCTCTTGTTATCCTCACAGAAAAGCGCCTCAGCGATATCAAGATCCTGAACATCGTCGATCTCATACCACTTTTGTCCGCTTAACCTCTTGGCACGGATTCCGGGATCATCAAGCAGAGTAATTACCTTGAGGACCTGTTCATAGTATTCATTATCGCCAAGAGCCTTTGTATAAGCCTCTAGGAACGGAATATAGACAGAATCCGAGAAGTGCCTGCTGAACTTATAGACATTAACGGTCTTATAGTAGTCCGTTACCATCTTATAGTTGAGTTTCTTACCGGATGTGAAGTTCTTTATATTGTCATTCTCATCGATCCTGATGCATGTGCCGTCCATCCAGGATTCATACTTATCAACGAGGACCAGCGTCTCGCGGGGATCTGCAATCATGGATTCGATTATTCCGTCTTCGAAAATAAGATCTGACTCAAACAGCAATGTATCGTCTTCTCTTAAGTAGTTCTTGGCTAGTGCCAGAGAATAGATGTTATTCGTCTTATCGTATATGGGGTTATTAACATAAACGATAGGAGTCTTAATATCCAATGTTCCGATATAATCGATAAGCTTCTGACCCTCGTAACCTACGACAATAACTATACGGTCAAGTGACTGCTTCTCTATCTGATGAAGCAGTCTGTCGATCAACGATACTCCGTTGACCTTAACCATACACTTGGTATTGTTAGAAGTGAGCTCTTTTAAGCGCTTTCCCATTCCTGCTGCAAGAATAATGGCCTGCATAGTTTATCCTCCAAACTCAGAACTCCCACTCAACAGCGGGATCTTTTGCCACCTGTTTCTCCTTAGGCGGCAGATTCATGTATTCTCCGTATCTGGATGTCAGATACTCATCGTAATACTTGGTACCAAACAGTTTCCTGTCCTCAAACTGATACTCAACAAGATTCAGGAACCATTCCTTAGGCATACCGTAACGAAGGTTAACGGCATTCTTGCCGGAACCGTATTCCTGGCTTCTCTCCTTACCTCCTGAAGGCAGGGTAAGAACACGCACGGGCTTATTATTGGAATTGCTGCTCTTTCTGGCTGCCTTATCTAAAGTCTTATATACGGTTGACACCGGAATCTTAGATAATATCTTCCACCTTAACTGATTGCTGTTGGCAACAGCTACCCTGGACCACAATATCTTTCTCAAGCAGAAACACTTAAAATCGTTAAGCTGCTGGCCAATAGTAGATGTTGGTATGTCATCCAGAGGCATAACATCAATATATACGCCTGTCTTACAATGCAGATGAGCCTGTCCCTCACGGATAAAAGTAGTACCTGTACGGCGCACTTTGCCATATCCCCATAAATACTCAGGATCAGTATCGTGATCCTGGAAGAAGCAGACAGACTGGTCCAATTCGCCTGCCACACGCTTAAACTTCTCATACTCCTCACGGAGCATGGTTATATCGGCATCGTTATCCCAAGGAATAAAGCCCTTGTGCCTTACAGCACCGAGAAGCGTACCGCAAGTTATAGCGTACTTTATGTCGTGAGCCCTGCAAACTCTGTCAAACTCGGACATCAGCTCAAGCTGAATGCCCTGCATCCGCTTAAGATCTTCACCGCTGACAACGCCGGAGCCTTTTACCATTAATATATCTCCCCAAACTTATGTATACATATATTAACACTACAATTGAAAATGATTACTAAAAGAAATAAAAAAGAGTTTCTTACGAAACTCTTAAAGTAGGCGGGTCCAACTTAGGTATCTCTCCGTTCGCTTCGCCCGCGTCGGGATATACAATATGATACAAAAACCAAACAGGCTTGTAAATGTCTAATCAAACTTGAACAAAAAAAGGAATAGTGAAGTAAAACTCCACTATTCCTTCAAAATAAGCTGTTATATTCGCTTACAGGCTATCAGGCGCAGGTTCTGCCTTCCTTATAACCCTGCGTAATGTAGTGCATATAGTACTTAGCCAGGTCATCGCCAAAAGCATTACTCAGATCCTTATTGAGATCCTTATATACAGAAACATTAAACGTTGCTGTAGCCTGACGGCCTTCAGCCATACCGTGAAGAACGAAGTGCTTAAGGGTAGCCGCAGAATCACCGCCAAAGACATTCTTTACATCAGGATTGTGCTCTAAATAATAGTCGTAATCGTATACCTTCGAGTAATCCACTCCGTTATAAACGGTTACAGGACCTTCAGGAGCAACTTCACCAACGCATGTTCTGCCTTCCTTGTAGCCCTGGTTCATGTAATGCAGATAGTATTTGACCAGGTCATCACCGAATGCATTCCTGAGGTCTGTATTAAGGCTCTTGTAGCACATTACGTCAAATGTGCTGATCGCCTGTCTGCCCTCCTTCATACCGTTGGTAACAAAGTGTCTGAGAGCTGCTGCATCATCGGTTCCGAATGCCTTCTTAACGTCAGGATTATGCTCTTCGTAGAAGTTGAAGTCATAGACCTTAGAGTAATCAACTCCGTTGTAAATTGTAGTTCCTGTGACCGTATCTGTATTTTCCGGAGCAGGTGTAGTCGTAGTAGGTGAAGAAGAATCCAGACCTATATAGTGTGTGTAGTACTTCTTATAATCAGTACCGAACTTGCTCTTGAGATCAGGATTTGCATCCATATAAGTAAAGACATTGAACGTATCTATTGCCTGTCTTCCCTCACGCATGCCGTTATTAATAAAATGTCTGAAGTAACTGTATGTATCGTCACCAAAAGCGTTTTTAAGGTCTTTATTATATGTTTTGTAGTAATTCAGATTGAATACAGCACTTCCGGATCTGTTCTCTCTGACACCATTAGTTATATAGTGCTTCCACAATTTGTCAGCATCATTACCGAACGCCTTCTTTACATCAGGGTATTCATTTGCGTAATAAACGGGATCGAAAACATACTTGAATCCGTCAGCTTTCTCACTTCCGAAATATCCTGCACTCTTACCTGTCCTGTTATAGTAAGAGACATACGCATAGTTATCGTCTCCAAAAGAAGATGCGAATTCAGAATAGTACTTCTTGAAGAAACCAAGATCGAACTCATCTGAAGCTCTCAAACCTTCCTTAATACCTGTAGTGATCCAATGAACCTTTAACTTAAGAGGATCTGTACCTACAGAATCCTTGAGTCCGGGATTGTACTTAAGATACTGTTCAGCATCGAAAGTGTACTTAGTATATTCATCACTGTTCCAGGGATTACTTGAATCCGGATCTGTAGGATCCCAGCCGCGGTAACTGCTTGGAGCATCACTGATCTTGATTCCGGTAGGCTTAGGAAGGGTTCCGATATCACTTCCGCTATAGAATGTAGTCGGAGTACCTGCAGGACAATTTTCATATATCCATTTAACATCCTGAACAGCTAGTCTTACACAGCCGGCAGAACAAGCTGTTCCGAGCTTATCGTACTCCCAATATTCAAGGTCACTTTTGTCCTTAGAACAATAAGGAACAGAGTGGAACCAAATGTTGCCTGTGATAATGGTGCAATACTGGCCCCAAACGCCGCCTTTTAACAGTCCCCATCTGTATTTTGTTGATAAACTATATGTTCCGCTGTGCGGAGTAGCTGAACCTGTAGAACACAGAAAAGACTTTATGTGTGTGTCATTCTCATATATCAAAACTACATTCTCAGTATAATTGATCCATATATGATACTTGCTCGCAGCCTTAACCGGGATCGAACTACCCAGGAAAATCGTAATGGCAATAAGTATCGAAAAGAATGAACTCAGTAACTTCTTCCGCATAAAAGCACCCCTTCTTAATTGGAACTTAATTTCCTATTATTTAAATTGGTTAAACAAATATAAAGCATATGAGAACCATATGCTAAAATAAATCTTACTGAAAAAGATGTTTATTTTCTATACTACTTTTAGGTAATATTGATCCAAAAACTAAATTATTATTTACAAAAAGTGTATTTTTGCTGTCTCACGTTAATCTTGATTCTATTTTTTTAGTAACCAAATTAACAAACCAATCTGAAACCACAGAAAAAACAAATAATCCTAATAGCATTAATGGCGCGACAATTACTAAAGGAGCACCTGCGCAAAAAGCTCTTAATGGACGAATGAAAATCGATTGATTCAAATACATCGGATAACTGATTCTGCCAAGGAAGCCACACACTTTATTATTTAAAGCACAAGACAAGTAGCTCTTTGCTGAAAACATAGATATGATCAATGTAGTTGAAAGTACAGGGATAATAAAATCTTTTAATCCGCCTCTAGTAAACATGATAGCAAAAACAATAAACCATCCAATTAGTTCATAAATAGATGCAAAAATCCTAATTCTTCTATTAGGATTCTCTCCAATCCTCTTTCTGATTACTTGTACAAATGCATAAGCAGTACAACCAATACTCATACCAGCCATGCCACGAAGAAATCCGCCTGTGAAAATAAAACTACTTTGAGTCCAATAGTTCAATTTTTCTTGTGTAGACCAAATATATGCCATAATTACAAGGAAACAAATCGGAGCATAAAACAACGAGAAATGTCTTGCTTCTGGATCTCCGCTTTTACGAATACGTAAGAGTATCCAGTATATGATAAATGAACATATAACTAATGCACTAATATACCAAGCTACACCATTTATAGTTATGTTGTTACCAATTCCAGTGGCTTTAAGCAAGAACAATTCTGGCCAACCATAATAAACTAATTCGTTGACAGTATAAGCTTTTGTTACAAACACCATCACAAAAGCTGTGATAATCCAAGAAAAGAGATGGTGCGGAAAAAGTCTCTTGATTCGGCTCTTAACATACAATAATGTTGATTTTTCAGTGTTAATGTCTTGATTATCAGAAATAAATTGTTTCATCAAGAAGAATCCACTTAAAACAAAAAACACATCAACAGATAGATATCCGCTACGAAAAACATATTTGTCCATATCCATTAGATGATGCAAACAAACAACCACTGACAACAAGAAGCGAATTAATTCAACTGATTGCTGTCTTTCTGACTTTGTATTCATTTTTCCTTTATTCATAAGAATCACTTAGTAGATATAAATAAACCCTGTATTGAAAACAATAATATCTAATCAAGCAGTTTCCGGCTTGAAAGAAGCCTTGATCCTTGTAACCAACGCAGGTAATAAATACCTGCAAATTAAAGTAACTAATAAAGCGCTAATAATACTTATACCAAAAACTAAAACAACTTGAGAAACCGGCGATACGTCTAAATTCATGTTTTTAATTACAAAAACCCATCCGCGATGATTAAGATATAGAGGCAGCGAAAAATATCCCAAAGCTTCACCTATTTTTCTAACAAACTTAGGCGGGTTCCATGAATTAAAGGATATAAAACTAAACCATAGAATTATGCATGTAAATATAACAATAGCAGGCGTTGTCTCTTTGGTAACACCTCTATGACAAAAATACAAAAACACGATCCAACCAACAATTGTTGGTATACGTAAAATCTTTTTTATCTTTTCAGAAATGCAATCACATTTTACATAAGCATAATAGACAGCACAGCCTAACAGCAATTCTCCCATAATACGAAGATTACCTAAACATAAAACACCATGCCAATCGGCTTCCGTAGCAATTATTGATCCATTAAGCTTCATCAAGAAACCTAATAAGAGTATTCCTGTGGGAAAACAATAATACTTAAACAAATTGGGTTTCCAAAAAAACAAAGGTACAATGACCAGCATAGAAATAAACATCGCTGATAAATACCAATCTGCACCATTGTAATTCATTGTAACACCCTTAATTCCGGTAGTACTAAGCAATAGCATTTCAGATAAATTATCAGTAAGACGTTTAAACAGTTTCATTACACCTTCCCAAGGCATTACAAATTGCCTGGCAACAAAGACCAACAAAAAAGAAACAACATTCATAACAAGCAATTTACTCCATTTCCTATACATAAACTTGAATGAATAATGAATTGTATTTCCCAATTGTTTGCTTGTTATAACAGAAATACTGCTTGCCATCAAAAAGCCAGATAACACAGCAAAAAACTCTACTGCCAAGTTACCATTTTTTAGAATAAATGTGTTTTTATCAATACCATTAAGAGCAATCATGTGATGAAACACAATAGTCACAGCAAATATGAAACGTAAATATTCTACAAATACATTTTTCTGTTTCTTATTAATCACTTGTTGATTTTTACTACACATAATTTTGCCCTGTTATAGAATCAATGTGATTCGCGCTTAATACCCTTGATCATATCGTCCTTAATACGTTCACATGAATTGCCATCAATCATATTAAATGAGAGATCATATGCGGCCTTACGAATCTCAGCATTTTCGTCAGGTTTTCCATCTCGGAAGTCCTCAACAAACTGTATCATTTCAGCAGCTGTCGTTCCCTTTTTATAACTATCAACAATAGGTGAACAAGCCTCGGTGAAGGCTTCCTGGAATTCCTCATTGTATAAGAACATAACAGGAACACCAACAGTAGCAGCTTCAATAAGAACAGCACTTCTGTCGGACATAATAATATCAGCGTTTACAAGTGAAGGTCTATAATCGTCAGCCTTATCTATATATACATTCTCTAAACCGGTAAGCGTATCTACAACAGCTTTTGCTTTTTTACCGAGATCAGAAGCAAGATCTGGGTCTAAAAACTTAGGATGTGGCAAAAAGATAAAGAAAAGATCCTCATATTTGGAAACTTCCTTAGCAAACTTAATGTATTCATCAAGATCAGGTGTAGCACAATAAACCTTGCCATGTTCCTTAACAATTTTCGGAAAATGAACTTTCCACAAAACGACTTTACGGTTATTAATGCGTTTTGTAACTTCATCAGGGAGAGGAAAGCTTTCTTTATTTAGCAGAGCATCTAAACGGGGGCTGCCAAGACCTCTTGCAGCACCACCATTAGGACAGTAAAGTCTATAATCCTTAGCCATACGCTCGGAGAAAGTATAAATTCTCCAAGCTTCTCTGGGAACGCCCTGCAGGAAATGAGCCTCTCTGGAATAAGATGTATCTGTGATCTCAATTCCATAAGGGAAATAAACTACACGATATCCTTGCTGTTTATAGGCTTTAGTTCTATGAGAAGGTTTACGATGCCCATTATCGTAAGGTGTCTGAAGCACCAAAATATGCGGTGCAAATTCATTCAGATTAAAATCATAGTACTCATAGTAATCAATTCCCAAAGAATCAATAAACTCATGTGATGATTGCATTTGAACGTTCTCGCGGACAGTCTCGTCCAACCACAAAAACTTAACATCAAATCGAGGATCGTCTTTTACCGAATGATAAAACAGATCCCAAGAGGGCCAGAAAGACGCGACTTGGTAAACAAATACTATTCTTATAGGCTCTCCTTCAACATAAGGAAGTCTGTTCGTAGCAAAGAGTGTATCCAAATTCATTTTTTCGAATTGATTAATTCTTCTGTTAATCTTCGAATAAACTTCGCTAAAACGGATATTAGTAACCTTTATCCAGGGATACAGAAAGAATGTCGCTATTTTCTTACCGACTTTCTTAAATCTGCTTTTTACAGATCGATTATTCTCGACAAATCTGCGGTATCTGTTCACCAAGCCCATGTAATTGAACTCCTCCTCACTTCACAATAACCATTTAATTATATCCTCAAGCTATTTCAAAAGAAGACTTATCCGGTAATATCTCTGATAATGCATCACATATCATACTACGAATGACTGTAATATCATCTATTGAATCCGAATCATTGATGCAGATCATCTTTTGCTTACCCCTCTTAATTGTTGAGCAAATCTCGTCGCATCGATCTACAGTTAAATACTTACCTCTTTTCTTAGATGACGGAACGAATTCCCCTTCGCACAACTGCCAATATCTGAACAACCATTGGTTAATATCAGAATAGTAATTCCTAAACCTGTGTTGACACACTTCAGTTAATCTGCCTTCTTCCAAACTCCATATCTTCTCAAATGTTGATTTAAGAAAACTTTGAGGTAAATGGTGATTGGCAAATCCGGGCAGACAGTGAAATGGCAATACACATAACGTCTTTATATTATCTGTACCATAACGGATATTGATCCATTTGCCTAAATTCTTATTTACAACCTCTTTCTTATTGAAATGCTGATTAATAATGCCCATATCATTAATCATAATGCTCGCAACATCTAACACACGGGTGGTAAGCACAGGACTTAAAGCAGCATAATCACAAGGTTTTCCGTCTCTAAAGAAATCAGTCTTCTCCAATGGCTTAAGAAGCAGCATATCATCATTAAAATAAACAAAATGCTCACTTAAACCCGGAATCTTATGGAAGTTGATTTCTATAGCGTTGATATTAAAAGTAGGCGCATATTCCTTCGGAATAAGACTATTGGGATCTACAACCACAAGCTTGGGATTCTTCGTATCGAGCCAATCCGGTAAACGGCAATCAGTTACAAGGAAAATCTTCCTTACCCATGGGGAAAAAACATCAAATCCTCGAAAAAGAAACGGCAACAATCCCCAGTCACGATATCTGGCAGGCCTGACATCTTCTCCTTCAGTAGGAAGATATCTTTTCTTCTTCTCCTGCCATTCTGTATCTTCGTCATTTACCCAAGAAATAACAAAATCAATGTCTATTTCTTTACTCATGGGATCGTTTATCCTTTTAGTACACTGCCTATTCTTATATCGATTGATAGAAAAAAAGATGATGCTTCAGACTTACTCACAATGAGTAAGTACCCACATCATCATATGATCTAAAACCATATGCAAATCTTCAGAAATCTGCATATCATCAATCTCTACATGAATGCAATAGTCAGCCATTTCCTTAAGTTTTCCGCCGGAATAGCCAACAATCGCTACGGTGATACCACCGATTTCCTTAGCGTACTCAAAAGCATTAACAACGTTTTTGCTGTTACCAGAACCGGAAATGCCTATAAGAATGTCACCGGCCTTCATTTTATTACGAAGAGGATAACGAAAAACTTCATC
>JAILHX010000102.1 GCA_024695565.1 Saccharofermentans sp.
CTTATCGTTTTCATCAAAACTCTTTTTCCAGAACAGATATGGATTTTTGTGATATGAGAAAAAGAAGTTTTTCAAAGTAATACCGCCTGCCGGATCCGGTACGGTAAGATCAAGTTTGCAGCTGCCGTCGCAATCACACTCTCCGCCGCATCCCGGCGTAAGAATGTCAGCCACCTCCAGCGGCCGAAGCTTCAATTCGTTTATCTTCTCTTTTCCGAATGATGCAAATTCTTCTCCGCTCCATTCATGCGCAATATTTCCGTGATCCATGTAAATGACACGGTCAACAATGTCCTTGAGATACCAGAGCCTGTGCTCGGAAATGACGATAGTCTTGCCCTCGTCTTTCCACAATCTTATCTGTTCTGCAAGCTTTTTTATCGCACCCTGATCGAGATTGGAGGACGGTTCATCCAATAGGATTATCTCAGGCAATAACGCTGATACAGACGCACATGCAATACTCTGCTTCTCTCCGCCCGACAGTTCGAAAAGACTTCTTCCCAGAAGCTTTCCGATATGCATCTCCTCTACTACAACGTCTTTGCGTTTAAGTATCTCCTTTGGATCAAGCCCGATGTTCTCAGGTCCGAAAACGATTTCTCCGTCGGTGTCTATTGAGAAGAACTGGCTTCTCGGATTTTGAAAGACCGTACCCACGACGCCTGCAAGTTCGTACAGTTCGGTATCAGAGATCACATGTCCGGCCACGGTTACTTTTCCCTCAACATCACCCTGATAGTAGTGAGGTATCAGGCCGTTTATCAGTCTTAGTATCGTTGTCTTTCCTGATCCGGATGCACCTGTAAGGAGCAGTGTCTCGCCTTTCGTTACAACAAGCGACGTATCGTTTAAGAGTCCTTCTTCAGAACCCTTGTACCTGAAACTCACATGTTCAATTTCGATTATGGTCTCATTCATAGAAAATACTTAAACAATACGAAAATAACTGTAATTGTAGTAAATGCAGTTATCAGGAGCCAGTCTGATGCCCTGAGTCTTAATTCTTCAACGCTGGTCCTTCTGACATTGCCCCCAAGTCCTCTTGTGATCGCAGCTGCTGACAACTCATCACCGATGTTTACACATGAGAACAGAAGCGGGATCATACGGTACTCGATCATTTTCGCTGCATTACCGCCTCCCAAAGCGATACCTCTCATTCTCATGGCATCATTGATCGCTGAATATTCCTCCTTGATCGTCGGAAAGAATCTCATAACAACAGCCAATGATATCGATATGCCGTCCGGCATATGCATCTTCTGCATAGCAGACATAAACTCACTTATCTTAGTCGTCCTGACAACATACCATGCAGTGATCATGCAAGGCAGGAACTGTACTACTATACCGCTGTATCCGGTGACAAAAGTTTTAAAAAATGACGTTGATTTATCGTTTAACAGACCGAAAGTCATAACGAGTGCTGCGGCATAAAGAAACATAAATGCAAACGCACTCGTATATTTCTTCTCGATTATGAGAAGGATCATCGGGATCATCGTCATTGCTATCCTGACAGCCCACAAAAATGGCGTTGTAGCACTCATCATGACGACTGACGACACGACGAGTATCATGAAAAGTTTTGTCCGCGGATCCAGCTTCATCAGACAATTCCGGCTTTCTCGAAATGCTTCTTGACTACTGCCTTTCCGATAACAGCTCCGATCAAGCCGAAAACGAAACAGAGTATGAGCAGCACTCCGATTGTCTTATAGTTGATGGCAAGGAAAAGATTGTTGCAGTATTCTGCGGAATATCCTCCGTCAGTAAGACTCTTACGGTAAGAATCCGCTGTTATGACTACCGGGAAATAATTAGCGCAGACCCAGAGACAGAATACGCCGTAACTGAGCATTGTCTTTTTGAAACTCTTATATTTTCCGGACTTGGCGATCAGGTCTGCGATAACGCCCGCTGCAATGATAAGAGGGGCACCGAGGTAGCCCATTCCCCCTACGAACATAATGATAGCGAGAAGCACAGACATGATCGTGATCATACCGAACTTCTGAACTTTCGTATAGAACAGCATCATCGGTATCGCTCCTACGAGCGGTATCATTATGACATACGAAGCCACGATAAACGGATGAATGTATCCGAGCATTCCGCATGCAAATTCAACCACAAAGATTATCGCGGTGAATATTCCGACAGTAATAAAATCTTTCGCTTTTAACCTGTTGCTGTTTGTTCCTGTCTCAGTCATATTTACTCTCCTTACTGTATATTTAGCCGCTGTAAGGCTAAATATTTTACGCACTGTTAGCCGTTGCTAACTTTATCATCACTGTCTGTTTGTGTCAATTAAGAACCTTTGATTTTATACGCTATGCAAAAGACAATGCCGTCTCATTTCGAGACGGCATTGCCCAATACAAAGGAAATCTATTTAGCGTGGAACTGTTTCTTAAATAAGTGCTGCACCGAGCGCCTTGCAAGCGCTTACTGCTGCATCATCAGGATCGTTGTTTGCGGTCACACTGTCACATGCAAGAACAGCACCTGCTTTCTTACATCTGTCTTCCCAGTCTCTCATCCACTGGCCGTCACCCCATCCGTAAGATCCGAAGAGTGCGATCTTCTTATCCTTTAATGAAGACTCAACGCCTGAGAACATCGGATCGAATTCTGATTCTTCCAATACTTCATCACCCATTGCAGGACAGCCGAATGCGATAGCGTCAAACTCAGCGACCTTGGATGCATCAAATGCTGAAGGAGCAACTACAACTGCTTCAGCACCGGCACTCTTGATACCTTCTTCAACTGCCTTAGCCATTGCTTCGGTATTACCTGTACCGCTCCAGAAAACTACTGCTACTTTACTCATATGATCACCTCACGTTATTTATTTTACACAGACTCAAACAACAAGCTGTTCAAGTGTTCTGCCTTGCTTTAACATCTGCCCGTATATTTCCGTGCATTTTTTGTATTTTCTGAATGCTCGCCTTGCATTCTCAACGTCCGAATATACTTTCCAATATCCGACTTCGTAGAATCCTTCATTTGGATTGTTTATAAAGCCGTCTACATCGAGCGGCGGATAACCCAAGAAGAGACCGATCTCATGCGGGAATTCAGATGAAGAATTCAATCTTTTTGCAAGATCAACGACACAACGGTCTGCATTCCACACCGTATATCCGAAACGCTCGAGTATACTTGCGGCAAGAGGGTCTTTAAGGTCGTGCTCGAGCATGTCCGGACGGTACAGGTAAATAAGCGCATATTTCTTACTGACTTTAAGCGGAATAATGCGTATACCCTTGTTTCTCATTGACCTGTTGAAAAGAGCGATATCGTGTCTGAAATCAGCATCTGAAGAAATACTCACATTGAACAGACTGCCGGTCTTTATACCCGCCAGCGTCGGTGCGCAGTTTCTTACGATCTGGTCTTCAGACATTGCCGTTCTCCTTTCGGTTAGCCATGGCTAACTATACCATTGAGGAAATGGCATGTCAACCGTTCAAACGCCCTTTTTGCCTGTATGTTAGTTTTGGCTAACTTTGTTATTGACACCCCGGTTTCCGTGTGTTATAAATTGTGAGTTAGCAATTGCTAACTCGAATAAATCATGTTCTTCCGCCGGGGTCGTGCTCTCTTTTAGATCCCGGCGGAAGGTATGAATGAAAGGAACTATTTATATGACTGAATTGATCATCGAGAGTGTAATCGGAAGAGAAATTTTGGATTCCAGAGGCAACCCGACTGTTGAAGCTGAGGTTACCCTTATTGACGGTACCGTTGCTACAGGTTGTGCACCCAGTGGTGCTTCCACAGGTGAATTCGAAGCTTTAGAGCTTCGCGATGGTGACAAGTCACGTTATCTCGGCAAGGGCGTAACCAAAGCCGTTGAGAACATCGATACCGTTATCGCAGACGCCATCATAGGTATGGATGCTTTCGATACTTATGCAGTTGATAAAGCAATGCTCGAAGCTGACGGAACAAAAGATAAATCCAACCTTGGCGCAAATGCTATCCTTGCAGTTTCCATCGCTGTGGCAAGAGCTGCTGCCAAGTCACTCGATATTCCTCTTTACAGATTCCTGGGCGGCGCCAATGCCAACAGACTCCCCGTTCCCATGATGAACATCTTAAACGGCGGTGCTCATGCTGACAGCGCTGTAGACACACAGGAATTCATGATCATGCCTGTAGGCGCTCCTTCTTTCAAGGAAGCACTCAGGTGGTGTGCAGAAGTTTTCCACGCTTTGAAGAAACTCCTAAAGGAAATGGGTGACGTTACCGCCGTCGGTGACGAGGGCGGTTTCGCTCCCAATTCCCTGAAGAGCGATGAAGAAGCGATCGAAAAGATCCTTGAAGCCATCAAAGCTGCAGGCTATGAGCCCGGCAAGGATTTCATGATAGCAATGGATGCCGCTTCTTCCGAATGGAAGAGCGAGAAAGGCAAGGGCTTCTATAAGCAGCCCAAGTCCGGTAAAGAATTCACTTCAGATGAGCTCATCGCACACTGGGAATCTCTTGTTGATAAGTATCCCATCATCTCCATCGAGGACGGCCTTGACGAGGAAGACTGGGAAGGCTGGCAGAAGATGACCGCCAAGATCGGCAATAAGGTCCAGCTCGTAGGTGACGATCTTTTCGTTACC
>JAILHX010000121.1 GCA_024695565.1 Saccharofermentans sp.
CATCAGTAAATATCGGTGTCTCCACCACAAGATGCAGACTTCGATAACCACTGTCTTTGGGATTTTCGATGTAGTCTTTGCGTCTTATAAGCTTGATGTCATCTTGTCTTAAGAATAGTTCTTCGACTCGGTATATATCGTCAATAAATGAGCAGACAACTCTTACGCCGGCAACATCATATATATATTCTTGAATTGATTCGAGATTTACCGGATATCCCTGTCGGAGGAGTTTCCGGATTATACTATCAGGATTTTTAATTCTTGTCTTGATCGATTCGATCGGATTCTTTTCTCCGTCAATAGCCATACTCATATTTAAGACCTTGAACTTGGTTTCTACTTCAATGGCAGCACATTGATATTGAGTCATGACCTTCATAAAAGGATCGATGCTGACATGAAAACTATCCAGCAATTCCTGAACTGTCTTCTGATTCATAATCTCGATTGGAATAATGGGTTCCTTATTATCCTTAGGTATTTCTAATTGCTTCGTTTTATCCACTTTTATTTCTCTCGACTCTTACCGAAGATCGGCTAATGCCTTTCTGCATTCATCTAATACAACTCTCTTTTCACCGGGATCGGCATCGCCGGTATTCTCCAACGATTGTACTATACTTTCAATTCCGTTCTTATCATTATGCACAAAATAACTGTTAATAGCATATATTTGATGCATTATTCTCTCGTGTAAGACCCTGAATTTATTTTCTTCGTATATGAGTTCTGTTTTGGCCCGCAGTTCAAAATGGTGACGCCACTTGTCGACATTGCTGTCATACAGCATAGAATCGGTCATGTATATACCGAATTCTTTTATCCTGTTGACTGTTACTTCTGCATTGTTCATCATCTCTCGCTTGATCCTTCGAAGTTTAGACTTCATTAGAGAAGTGCCTTTAATGAATACTGCATATTCATCAAATCTTGTGGGATCACCAAAGAACAGATATGTCCATATCCCCTCAAGAATGTATCTCTTGTTCGGATGATCTTTTGCATACTTACATGCATAATCAATGAAATCCACAAAAACTTCCGCATGATCTGCAAAAAGACTTCTTTCCTGTCTGGAGATGTAGTATTTTGAACCGGAACCTGCAAAGAATGAATACATCATGTCACTATTCTGTTTCAGTCCTTCTAGGCTGTAGTGGTCTTTTACACATACTATGTCATCAAGTTCGATCCGCTCTATATCAGTTCCGCTGTATTCTTTGGTAAGGACGGATTTGCCGGATCCCGAATAACCGATTACAAAGCACATATTGATCTTGCCCTCATCGAAAGCCATCTTGTTATAGTATAGATCCGGCTCGGATACAAATAATGTGTCTCTTGTAGTGAAAGGCAAAGAATCCCGTATTTCAGCCTTATACTGTTCTCTCATTACGAAATACATCTCCGGAACAGTGCAGCCATATAATTGCACCGAATAATAATCAGAAAACCTTCTGTCCTTTCTTGATAACTTCATATAGCTTCTAAATGCTTGGTTGAGTTCTCCAAAAGAACAGATTTTATCACTGATCAAAGCAATACTCGGGTTATTAACAACAGTTTCAATACTGATCGTCTCATCAGCTGTGATAAATGAATTCATCTTTAATTCCTCGTATTGATAATTACCATCTGCTCATAATAGCAGATGGTAATTATCACTCTCTTCTGTTTTCTTTCTTGACCCAGACATGCCACTTAGGAGCCTTGGGCATAGGGCTTTTAGTAAACAAGGCCTTTATCACTCTGCGGTGTACTACACAACAGCAGATAAGCAGAATACCTACGACTATTGCTATGATTATCCAAGGATTCATATTATTATGTCACCTCCGTTATCACAGATCCATGTTGTTAAGAGCTTTCTTAAGAAGTCTCCTTAACTCCATAAGCTCATCATGGGAAAGAGGAATGCATCCGTCCATCTGACCGGGAACATTCAGAGCTTCTTCACGAAGCGCCTTACCTTCGGGGGTAAGCTCCAGAAAAAGTTTGCGCTCATTGTTTTCCGGACGTATCCTTTTAATGTACCCTTGTTTCTCAAGTCTCTTGAGGAGAGGAGCGAGCGTTCCTGAATCCAGATATAATTTCTTTCCGAGTTCGCCCTCTGTCATTCCGCCGTGTTCCCAAAGGACCATCATGACAATATACTGCGTATAGGTAAGACCGAGAGCCTCGAGAGGTTCCCGGTATTTCCTTACGACTTCCTTAGCACATGCATAGAGCGGAAAGCAAAGCTGGTTATCTAAGCAGATTCTGTCATACTGTGAATTATCAGTTTTTTTGCTCATAGTATTACAGATCACCAAGAAGCTCTGTCCAAAGCTTAACTTCTTCTGCCGTACCATCAGTTCCCAGGCGCTTACCATCACAGACTGTTACATTCTCACCTACGATGCCCTTGATATGTTCAACGGATTTCTCCACACCGGTCGTTCCGGAAGTGCAGAAGGGAATGATCTTCTTCCCGCTGAAATCGTATGATTCAAGAAAAGTGTCGATAATGCTGGGTTCACGGCCCCACCATACAGGGAATCCGATAAACAAAGTCCCATATTCTTCCATGTTATCAACTTTGCCACTAATTGCAGGGCGGCTTGACTCGTCGGCCATCTCAACATTGCTTCTGGAGTCCTTAATAGTATAGTCAAGGTCTTCCTTTGTGTAGATCTGTTCAGGCTTGATTTCAAAACAATCAGCACCTTCTGCTTTTGCAAGTTCAGCTGCGACCTTCGCTGTAATGCCGCTTGCTGAAAAATATGCTACTAATACTTTGCTCATAATGCTAATTCCTTTCTATCAGGTAAAGTGAGTCTGATCATTCGCCGAGCTGCTCAATGAGGTAGTTCTCATAACCGATCTCTTCGATGAGGTTAAGGTGCTGTCTTACCCAATTGAAGTGCTCCTGCTCATCGATGATGAACTGCTGGATCATTGCTTTTGTTACATAATCATCTTCAAACATAGCGAGAGACTTGCTCATCTCTGGAAGTGCAGAAGCGCTGTCCTTGCAATCATACTCGAGCATCTCTTTGATATCTGTGATAACTGGATATTCTTGGATAGCAACTACAGGTGTCTCGCCAAGCTCGATAAGTCTTGCGTTTACTTTCTTAGCCTCTTCCCACTCTTCGTCGGACTCAGCCATGATCTTATCACCAAGCTTATTGAAGCCTCTCTGCTTCAGGAGCTGAGCATGAATAGAATGCTGCTGTGAGTTTCCAAACCATCCCTTTGCATATTCCTTAAGAAGTTCGATCTTTGTCATTTTGAATTACCTCCGCAATTAGTATTGTATGCAATCATATTGTGCACAACTATAATATGATTATAACCGTTTCTGTCGCCTTTGCAACCCTGAATATTTGCTTTATTAACGTAGTTATGGTGTTATTTGCTTGTACTCGTATGGGATCCTAATCACTTTGCCACTATTCTCAGCCACGTATAGGGCACAGTTCCCGATATACTCAGACCAGTAACTGCCATGAGACCCTGGCGTAAGGTTTTCCAAGATTCCTTTCATGGCTATGGCATACGTAGAGATGAGGATATTTACGCTAAGAGCCTTGATCTCATTAAAGAATTCGCCTGTTCTTATAACAACAGAACCAAGAGATTCCTTTCCTTTGGGTGCCGGACTATGAATGAAGTCACTGAAGAAATCTTTTACTTCAGGAGAAGGTCATTTCATAACAGTCGAGAAAATTCCTGATTTAACCGATGAAGCCTGAGATCAAAATCTCGGGCTTTTTCAGGTTCATTTAAGGTTCACGTTATAAAGTGAGTTTATAGCAAGAACGGAGGTGAATCAAAATGTTAAACAAAAGGTTCTTAAAAATATTGTCCTTGATGACAGCGGCTACT
>JAILHX010000004.1 GCA_024695565.1 Saccharofermentans sp.
GCCATTTCTTCTCTCCATGTTCATCATCTTTGTGATAGGCATACCGCCTGCAACCCACTCATCAGCAGGCTTGCTGATGTTGGATACCTTTGACAGATAACCTGTGTATCCGTACTGGATGAGCATGAATGCATTGTAGCCAAGTGAGTAGCAATAATCTGCATCGAAGTTGGAAGGGAATGCGCAACGGCCTTCATAGCCGAAGAAGTGATGCTGAGCACCGAACTTGCCCTTGTATGTACCAGCTTCCTTTCTCTTTGCCAGCTCGTTCTTTACCATCTCGGAGAAGAGCTTCTCAGACTCGATGAGGGATACCTGAACGTTACCGTGAGGATCTCTCTCGAGGAAGAGCTGCTGCTGGATGCCCTGAGGCAGGATATCGAATACCTTGAATGCATCAGCAGAGAGGCCTGCCTTGATGAAGTCATACTTTGCGTTCCAGTCAGGAAGTGCATTGAAAGCTGCTGTCTTCTCGCCTGCGAGGAGCTCGTTGATCTCAGCGATGAGAGCGGAGAACTCAGGTACGAACTCTACGATACCCTCAGGGATGATTGCAACACCGAAGTTGTTGCCATTTGCTGCTCTCTTCTCAACAGAGTCAGCGATCTGGTTTGTGATGTCAGCGAGGGACATCTTCTTAGCTGCAACTTCCTCACCGATGAGGCAGATGTTAGGCTGTGTCTCAAGAGCGCACTCGAGAGCAACGTGGGAAGCAGAACGTCCCATAACCTTGATGAAGTGCCAATACTTCTTAGCGGAGTTAGCATCTCTCTCAATGTTGCCGATGAGTTCGGAATATGTCTTTGTAGCTGTATCGAAACCGAAAGAAGCCTCGATGTCCTCGTTCTTGAGGTCGCCGTCGATCGTCTTAGGGCAGCCGATGACCTGGATGCCTGTGTTGTTTGCAGCCATGTACTCAGCGAGTGTGGCAGCGTTTGTGTTGGAGTCGTCACCACCGATGATAACGATAGCTGTAAGGCCGTTCTCCTTGGCGAAGTTAGCAACAGTCTCGAACTGCTCAACTGTCTCGAGCTTTGTTCTGCCTGAACCGATGATATCGAATCCGCCTGTATTTCTGTATGCGTCGATGAACTTGTCGTCGAACTCTACATAGTCGTTCTTGAGAAGTCCGTCCGGACCCTTCTTGAAGCCTAAGAGCTTGTTCTCAGGGTTTGTAGCCTTCAAAGCGTCATAAAGACCGGAGATAACGTTGTGTCCGCCGGGAGCCTGACCGCCTGAGAGGATAACACCTACAACCTGCTTCTTGGCTTCTGATGTGTTTGTGCCCTTTACGAAAGTAATCTCGGGCTTACCGTATGTATTAGGGAAAAGAGCCTTGATCTTGTCCTGGTCTGCAACAGACTGTGTAGCAGCACCTTCCTGTACGCTGATTTCAGCGATACCGTTTCTGAGCATGCCCGGAAGCTTAGGGCTGTATTCATATCTGGCCTTCTGAAGTGGTGAAATTTCCATAAGTTGTACTCCTTCTTAAATAAAATACACAAGAATAATAATTAATCGGGCGTCAAAATTCAATGCCGTATTTGTTGATTTTTGTGTCAAAAAGATTGGCAGCATTTCCGCTTAAAAACACCCTCAAAGCGCTGTTATCTGAACGTTATCAGACATTTGCAGGCCGGTTATTGATAAAATCAAATCACTGGTGTATATTCTCAAACGAAAATCGAATAATAAGGACGGGAGCTTGCATTACAGGCTGAGAGGAAGGTGTGCCCTTCGACCGAATACCTGATTTGGGTAATGCCAACGTAGGGACTCTTAGTCATATTATGTTGTTTTTGCGAGGAAGTTGCCTGATTTCAGGCAGCTTCCTTTTTTTCGCTATGAAAGGAGTATCACAATTTGAAAAAGTACAACATTTTGCGTCTGGCCGTCATGGCAATGCTGATCGCGGTAGGAGTAGTCATATCCCCGCTCCTCAGGATCGAGGGTATGTGCCCCATGGCCCACCTCATCAACATCACCGCGGCAGTTCTTCTAGGTCCCGTTGACGCGTTCCTGGTCGCACTTGCGATCGGCATCATCAGGATGTGCGTCATGGGCATTCCTCCGCTCGCACTCACGGGCGCGGTCTTCGGCGCCCTGCTGTCAGGAATCCTCTACAAGGTCTCCAAACAGAAGATCTGGGCGGCCGTCATCGGCGAGATCATCGGCACCGGCATAATCGGGGCGATCGTCTCTTATCCCGTCATGACTTACATCTGCGGCAGAGAGGGTCTCGGATGGTTCTTCTACGTTCCTTCGTTCACGATGGGGACCCTGATCGGCGGAAGCGTTGCGGCAGTCCTGCTCTACAGGCTCCAGCACATGGGGGTACTAAAGAAGATGCAGGTAAAGATCGCAGAAGGAGGCAAACTGTGGAAGAAAAAAGCACAGAACACGGCAATCTGATCCACTGCATCACAAATCCGATCTCAATGAACCAGTGTGCCAATACGATACTGGCACTGGGCGCAAGGCCCATTATGGCTGAACACCCCGATGAAGTGACCGAGATAACAAAGACCGCTTCATCCCTCCTTCTAAATCTCGGCAACATCACCGAGACCAGGATCACTTCGATGAGGCTGTCACTGAAGGAAGCAAATTCCATCGGCATTCCCGTGACACTGGATGCCGTAGGAGTCGCCTGCTCATCGCTTCGAAGGAACTTTGTAAGGCTCCTTATGACTACCGGTAAGTTCACGGTTATCAAGGGAAACTATTCCGAGATCCTTGCCCTCAGCGATGACACATATAAAGCCTCAGGCGTTGATGCAAAAGACGGCATAGATCCGGATCTGGTTTCCGGTGCCGCGCTTGGTCTTGCTGAAGCTACGGGCGCGATTGTCGTTGCAACCGGCAGGACGGACATCATTGCTTCCGGCAAAGAGATCACCAAGGTCGCCGGCGGAACATCCCGGCTCTCTAAGGTTACAGGCACCGGCTGCATGCTCGGCGCAGTCATAGCGACGAAGCTTGCTGAAGATAACAGCGTCCAAAGCGTCGCCAATTCATGTGCCTTCTTCAAGGAGTGCGGTGTGCGCGCTAAGACAGACAAGGGCCCCGGAACGTTTATGGTAAATCTCATAGATGCAATAGGAGGCGCTTATGGATTTTGATACGACACTCTACTTCATAACTGACAGTACGGGATTTGACCACGATGAATTCTTAAGGAGAGTGCGCTCTGCATTAGAAGGCGGAGTCACGCTGATCCAGCTCCGTGAGAAGAACCGCACCACACGTGAATACATAGAGATCGCAAATGAAGTTCACGCGTTAACAAAAGAATTCGGTGTGCCGCTCATCATCGATGACCGCGTCGATGTCATGCTCGCTGTCGGCGCAGAAGGCGTGCATGTAGGTGCTGACGATATGCCTGTTTCTTGTGCGCGAAAACTTATAGGCGAAGATAAGATCCTCGGCGCAACGGCAAAGACCGTGGAAGCTGCAGTCAGAGCATACGAAGACGGCGCTGACTATCTCGGAGTGGGAGCTATCTATCCGACTACGACAAAGGTCAAGACAGTGCTTACTTCGACAGAAACCCTTGATGCAATTACAAAGGCAATCCCCATTCCGGTCAACGCGATCGGCGGACTTAACAAGGATAATCTCAGCGTCCTAAAAGGGATCAGCATCACAGGTGTCTGCGCGGTGTCTGCGATCATGAAGGCTGACTCGCCAAAGCTTGCCGCCGAAGAACTGAAGAGAGCTTTTGAAGACTTAAGGAGGCAGGCATGAGAACAGTATTGACGATAGCAGGAAGTGACTGCTCAGGTGGTGCCGGAATCCAGGCTGACTTAAAGACCATGCTCGCCAACGGCGTATACGGAATGTCAGTAATAACATCACTGACCGCACAGAACACGACAGGTGTCAGAGCGATCGAGAATGTGCCGCCGGAGTTCCTTAGAGACCAGATCGATTCCGTCTTCGAAGACATCAGACCTGATGCAGTAAAAACAGGCATGATCCCAACTAAAGAACTCGTGGAAGTAATTGCTGAGCGCATGAAGTTTTACGGCGTGAAAAATCTTGTTGCAGATCCCGTCATGGTCGCAACGAGCGGCGCGGATCTGTCAGACAGCGGGAGCGTTAAGGCACTCAAAGAATTACTCATTCCTCTGTCATCTGTCGTTACTCCGAACGTGCCTGAAGCAGAGGTCTTATCAGGAATGAAGATAACCTGCAAAGACGACATGACCGAAGCTGCAGAAAAGATAAGTTCCGAATGCGGATGTGCTGTCCTTGTAAAGGGCGGACACTGCGAAGATAACGCGGACGATATCTTGTTCTGCGATGGCGAGGTGCATGTATTCGGGATGACAAAGATCGGCAACCAAAACACACACGGAACGGGCTGCACTTTATCCAGTGCGATCGCTTCTAATCTCGCCAAAGGAATGGACATTTTGCAGGCAGTAACGAGAGCAAAGGAATACATTACAGGCGCGATAAGCGCGGAACTTGATCTGGGGTCAGGAAGAGGACCGCTCGATCACGGCTACGACATCAAAACCAAATTCAAGATATGAGGACCAAAATAATGGAAAGAAACTATTCAACACAAATGGAAGCGGCAAGAAAAGGCATCATCACACCCGAGATGGAGATCGTCGCTAAGAAGGAATACAGAACCGCAGAAGAGATCCGCGAGCTGGTCGCTAAAGGACAGGTTGCGATCTGTGCAAACAAGAATCACAAATGCTTAGATCCCGAAGGCGTCGGCTCGATGCTCAGGACCAAGATAAATGTCAATCTCGGCGTATCTCGTGACTGCAAAGATTACGATGTCGAGATGAAGAAGGTTCAGGCCGCAGTTGACATGGGCGCCGAGGCGATAATGGATCTGTCATCACACGGAGACACGATTCCGTTTAGAAGGAAGCTCACGTCAGAATGCCGCGCCATGATCGGAACCGTTCCCGTCTACGATTCAGTCATTCACTACCAGAGAGACCTCGCTACACTTACTGCCAAAGACCTCATCGATGTCGTAAGACTTCATGCCGAAGACGGAGTTGACTTCGTAACGCTTCACTGCGGTATCACGAGGCACACGATCGATCAGATAAAGAAGCACAAGAGGAAGATGAACATCGTATCCCGCGGGGGCTCTCTGATCTTTGCCTGGATGTGCATGACCGGCAATGAGAATCCGTTCTACGAATACTACGATGAGATCCTCGATATCTGCAGGGAATACGATGTCACGATCTCGCTTGGCGACGCATGCCGTCCGGGATGCCTTGCCGATGCAAGTGACGTCTGCCAGATCGAAGAACTCGTAAGACTTGGAGAGCTCACAAAGCGCGCATGGGCAAAGGACGTTCAGGTAATGGTCGAAGGCCCCGGCCACATGCCGATGGATCAGATCGAAGCCAACATGAAGATACAGCAGACCATCTGCATGGGTGCGCCTTTCTATGTGCTCGGACCGCTCGTTACCGATATCGCACCAGGATACGATCACATAACGTCAGCGATCGGCGGGGCAATTGCCGCTTCTGCCGGTGCCGCATTCCTCTGCTACGTTACACCTGCAGAGCATCTGGCACTTCCTGATGTCGATGACGTTAAGCAGGGCATTATCGCATCGAAGATCGCTGCGCATGCAGCTGACATCGCGAAGAAGATCCCTCATGCGATGGACAGGGATAATAAGATGGCAGAGTGCAGAAGAAAGTTCGACTGGGACGGTCAGTGGGCCGTATCGATAGATCCTGAGACTGCGAAGGCGATTCGTGATTCACGTGCGCCCGAGCACGATGACACATGCTCGATGTGCGGGAAATTCTGCGCTGTAAGGAGCATGAACAAAGCGCTCGAAGGAGAGTACATAGACATACTCTGATAACTTAGTTGCTGCCGGGCGGCAAAAAGCGCAAACAACGTAAAGCATTGTATGTACAATGCTTGCACTTTAAGCCGCAAAAACAGTCTTAGTTCTCCAGCAAGTCCGGAAAGACTTCGAGAGATCTCCACAAAATACCGTGCATGTAAGCGATTGCGGTCCCGTAGTTTGTCATCGGGATGCCGCAGTCGTTTGCACATTTTGTGCGGTACATCATCTCGCGGTCATTTAACATGCATCCTCCGCAGTGGATGATCATCTTGTATCTGCTTAAGTCCTCTGCAAAAGAGAGCCCTGACGTCGTCTCGATGTTAAATGTCTTGCCCGTGTATTCCTTGAGCCACTTCGGGATCTTATATGTTCCGATGTCTTCGCACTGTCTGTGATGCGTGCATCCTTCGGATATGAGGATGGTATCGCCGTCTTCGATCGTGTCGATCGCCTTAACGCCCCTTACGGCTGACTCAAGGAAACCCTTGTGCCTCGCAAGAAGGATCGAGAAAGAAGTGAGCTTGATATCGGGCGGAACGATCTTCGATACTTTGCCGAATGCCTGGCTGTCGGTAACAACGAGTGCGGGCTTCTCCTTCATGTTGGAAAGAAGCTTAGCCAGATCCGTATCCTGCGCAATATATGCGAGAGCATTGGAATCCAAAACTTCTCTTAAGACCTGCTGCTGGGGAAGGATTATTCTTCCCTTCGGTGCGGAGCCGTCGATAGGAATAACGAGAACGACAGTATCGCCGGGCTTGATGAGGTCGCTGATAAGAGGCGCTGCGGCAGGCTTCTGAAGACCTGCTTTTGCGATCATCTCCTTTAATTCATCAACGTTCTTGCCCGTGACTGAACTTACATAGATCTCGTTGGGTCTGCCTGCTGATACGGTCTC
>JAILHX010000057.1 GCA_024695565.1 Saccharofermentans sp.
TAAAGACAGCGGGCGCTTGAGGCATATGTAAGTTTTTTATCTTTCGTCCAACTATTAATCAGCGAAAAGAGGTGTTGAGAGATATCTGTCGCCTGTATCAGGGAGCAAAGCTACGATCGTCTTGCCCTTGTTCTCGGGACGCTTAGCGAGTTCGATTGCTGCCCAGAGAGCCGCACCTGAAGAGATTCCTACAAGGACACCTTCGTTCTTGCCCAGGAGCTTGCCTGTTGCGAAAGCATCGTCGTTAGTAACGGGAATAACCTCATCGTAAACGCTTGTGTTGAGAACTTCAGGTACGAAGCCTGCACCGATACCCTGGATCTTGTGGCTACCTGCAGTACCCTTACTCAGAACGGGAGAATCAGCAGGCTCAACAGCTACAACCTTAACGGAAGCCTTCTGTGACTTCAGGTATTCGCCTACGCCGGTAACTGTTCCGCCTGTACCTACACCTGCAACGAAGATATCAACTTCGCCGTCTGTGTCTTCCCAGATTTCAGGACCTGTCGTCTCTTTGTGAGCCTTAGGATTTGCGGGGTTGATGAACTGGCCTGCAATGATGCTGTTAGGGATTTCCTTCTGGAGTTCCTCAGCCTTTGCGATTGCGCCCTTCATTCCCTTAGCGCCCTCTGTGAGGACGAGCTCAGCGCCGTATGCCTTGATAAGCTGTCTTCTCTCAACGCTCATCGTCTCAGGCATTGTGATGATAAGACGATATCCTTTAGCAGCTGCAACGGATGCAAGACCGATACCTGTATTTCCGCTTGTAGGCTCGATGATGACGCTTCCTTCCTTAAGTCTGCCGGAAGCCTCAGCATCCTCGATGATGGCCTTGGCAATACGGTCCTTAACGCTTCCTGCGGGATTGAAATATTCAAGCTTTGCAACGAGCTTTGCTTCGAGTCCTAAAGACTTTTCGAGATGTGTGAGCTCAAGAAGCGGTGTTTTGCCGATAAGCTGGTCTGCTGACGTATAAACCTTAGACATAGATAGTCCTCCTGTTGTAACTGCTAAATAGTATTATATCGCTTAATTTGGAAATCAGATTGCTGCGAAACCGTTCTCGAGGTCAGCGATGATGTCGTCGATGTGCTCTGTACCGATGGAGAGACGGATCGTGCTCTGATGGATGCCGATGCTGTCGAGATCCTCTTCGGAAAGCTGTGAGTGTGTTGTGCTTGCCGGATGGATTACAAGGCTCTTAACATCTGCAACGTTTGCGAGGAGTGAGAAGATCTTCAGGTTATCGATAAACTTGAATGCTTCTTCCTTGCCGCCCTTAACATCGAATGTGAAGATGGAACCGCCGCCATTGGGGAAGTACTTCTTATACAATTCGTGATCGGGGTGATCTGCAAGTGAAGGATGGTTTACCTTTGCAACCTTCGGATGATTTACGAGGAATTCCAATACCTTATTTGTATTCTCAACGTGACGCTCAACTCTCAAAGACAGTGTCTCTGTACCCTGAAGGAGAAGGAATGCAGCGAAAGGTGAGATAGCTGCACCTGTGTCTCTCAAAAGAACTGTTCTGACATAGATAGCGAATGCGGGCTTGCCGACTGCTTCTGTGAACTTGATTCCGTGATAGCTGGGGTTGGGTTCTGAGAGCCAGGGATACTTGCCGGAAGCTGCCCAGTCGAAGTTACCCGAATCAACGATAACGCCGCCCAATGTTGTGCCGTGACCGCCGATGAACTTTGTAGCTGAGTGAACCACGATATCAGCACCGTGCTCGATAGGTCTGATGAGGTAAGGTGTACCGAAAGTGTTGTCGATAACGAGCGGAATGCCTGCCTCGTGAGCGATCTTAGCGAGAGCTTCGATATCCGGGATATCAGATGAAGGATTGCCCAGTGTCTCAATGTAGAGAGCCTTTGTGTTAGGTCTGATGGCAGCCTTTACCTCGTCCAGATCATGGATGTTAACCAATGTTGTATCAATACCATAAAGAGGGAGTGTGTTTGCGAGAAGGTTCTCTGAGCCGCCGTAGATCGTCTTCTGGGCTACGATGTGCTCGCCCTTGACTGCGAGAGCCAAGATCGTGTAAGTGATTGCTGCTGCGCCGGATGCTACTGCGAGTCCTGCAACGCCGCCTTCAAGTGCTGCGATTCTGTCTTCGAAAACGCCCTGTGTGGAGTTTGTAAGTCTTCCGTAGATGTTGCCTGCATCAGCAAGACCAAAGCGTGCTTCTGCGTGTGCTGAGTTATGGAATACGTATGAAGTTGTTGCGTAAATCGGGACTGCGCGTGCGTCGGATGCGGGATCTGCCTGTTCCTGGCCTACGTGGAGCTGAAGAGTTTCAAATTTATAGTTGGACATAATTGTGTTTTCCTTTCTTAATTCAAATAGTTATAGTTGTGCTGACAGAACAGCGGCTGTTTGAACAAGAACAACACATTCGTCCACAACGGAAGTTAGCGCGGACAAGTGATTGAAAATAGAACTTACGGTCGTACATAACTTCCGTCCTCCTCTCTTCATTTGATTTTCGCATATGATAAACGCTATTACCCACTATGTCAATAGGTTTATTAGAAAATTTTTTCGAATGCCCGTTTCCCCTTTATTAATAAGGTATCCGGGGGGGGGTGAGGTCAGACGGCCCTTAGCACTTGTCGAAGATTTGTTGACAAAAACGGGTCCGGACGTCGACAAAAAGTGCATTTTTGTCAAAAGTCGACGTTTCTGTCGACGTTTTCGAGGTCATTCGTCGACAAAATCAACACACGCAATAAGGGCTGCCTCCGGTCTGAAGACAGCCCCCGCTCTTCTTATTGGCTGCTGATCACTTAAGCACCGCCGGATCAACGACTCCGATGTCATCGAAAACTACTGTGGCAAAGCAGTCTCCGCTGTAATCGACCGTGGTGTTGGCACTGATAAAAATGACCGTATTACCCTTCAGGTACTGGCCTTCCCTTGCTACCAGGACTGAGCCTTCAAAATAGGACAATGTGTAAGTAAAACCGTCCTTCTCCCCGGTTGTGACTTCGCCTCCGAGATCCCGGAAGTAAAGAGCCTCGTAATCGTAGTACTTCTTGGCGGAATCAGCATCCGTAAAAGTGAACTGGACAGCATAGGTCTCAAAATTGCCGGTGCCTAAGTTCTCGTTAGCGGCTGCGACCGTTACTTCGGTAACGTTTGCCGAGAGTTCTTTGCCGATGGTTGCCAGCTGCAGGAAAATGCCCTGTGCATCGTTCACGTTCTTAGAGACGTAGTAGGCAGAACCCTCATTCTCATATTCGGTCATGAGGTCCAATACGTCATTAAAGTCTTTTTCCTTCATTCCGTATGCAACCGCCGCTTCTGCGACCAGGCGTGTATCGCTGTCTGAAGAAGCGCCGCCTGCATTGCCGGAACCGGTGCAGCCTGCCAGACAAACGACCATCAGTGCAGTTGCCAATATTGCAGTTAGTGATTTGAGCTTCATGATAATATCCTCCCCATTTTTGTGACTCCGCATAAATTATACGGAATATCAATAGAATTTGCGACATATGGAAGCAGCCCTTTGTTATTTAAACGATAGTATTTAAAACATCTAAGGAAAAGCCGATTTAAGGATTATTTAAGGAATACATAATAAACTCCTAAAGTATCAATGCGCCGCAGCGCGTAAAGTATGGTCAGAAGAATTAAGAAAGCGGTCACTATTTATGGAAAAGACAAAGAACAATTACGGAAGATTCCTTCTGCTCTGGGCAGGCGAATTCATATCATCCATCGGCGGTGGCCTTACGAGCTTCGGTCTGGGTCTTTATATCTTCCAGAAGACCGGCAGCGCTGCCGACATGGCGCTTCTCACTTTCCTGGGATTCGTTCCCTGTCTTCTCCTCACGGCGCCCGCAGGCGTTCTCGCAGACAAGTACGACAGAAGACTCCTCATGATGATCGGCGACGGCCTCTCGGGTCTCGGCGTCCTCTTCATTCTGATCTGCATGCTCACCGGTGAGGCGCAGCTCTGGCAGATCTATCTGGGCACCACGATAAGTTCCGTGTTCTCGGCACTTCTCGGTCCCGCTTATACAGCAACTATCACAGACCTTCTTACCAAGGAACAATATTCAAAGGCTAACGGACTCATATCGATGGCAGGCTCTGCGAGATACCTCTTCTCACCTGTCATCGCAGGATTCCTTCTTGCCGTAAGTGACATCAAGCTGATCCTCATCATCGACATCTGCACCTTCTTCCTCACGGTGGTCGTTGCAGCGATCGTAAGACGCGGGATCAGGAACAATGCACCCAAGGAGAAGGAACCTTTCTTCAAGAGCATGAAGGACGGATGGGCCGCAGTTACCGGCAAGAAGGGTCTCTTCCTGCTCATAATCGTAACGTCACTTATCACACTCTTCATGGGCGTCTTTCAGGTGCTGGGCGAACCGTTCGTACTCTCATTTGCCGACTCCAAGACTCTTGGGATCATCGAATCCGTCGCAGCTTCAGGAATGCTCGTAACAAGTATTTTCTTAGGGATCTTCGGCATCAAGAAGCACTTCGTAAGAGCGCTCTGGATGGGCCTTGCAGTATCGGGTATCGGAATGGCTCTGTTCGCGGTCAGCAATAACAGAATAGTCATAGGTATATTCGGATTCTTATTTTTCGCAGCCCTGCCGTTTGCAAATAACAGCCTGGACTACCTCGTCAGGACCAACATCCCCGACGAGCTCCAGGGCAGAGCTTGGGGCCTCATAGCATTCATATCTAATCTCGGATATATAGTCGCTTACGGTATCAGCGGCATCACCGCAGATTTCGTCGGCAACATCACCGGCAAGGGCGTAGGCGCGGGTTCTGCATATACGATCATTTTCTCCGGAATCTGCCTCGTAATCGCAGCCATAGTAATGGCCGGAATCAAGAGAATAAGGGATCTTGAGAAGAGCGCACTGAGCAGCAAGGAATAATCTTTATTCCTTGTCTGCCTGTGCTGCGACATCGTCGTATTCAGGTTTGACCTTTGTAACTCCGAAGCCCTCGGAGATCTTCACGGAAGCCTCACCATACTTTGTCATGACCTTCTCTTCGCGGCGTGCGAGCCTGTATCTGTCCATGGCCTGATATCTGATTCCGATCGTTGTGGTGTGCTCGAAAATAAGCTTCGCGAACTTCTCTTTATCCTCAGGCCTGACCACACAGGTGATAAGTATGCCCGGGCGGTTCTTCTTCATGAAGACAGGCGTCGTGAATACGTCAAGCGCGCCGTTATCCATAAGAATGCCCGTTGCGTATCCGATCTCTTCGCCGGTCATGTCATCTACGTTGCACATGAGCTCGATTACTTTATCGTCTTCACCTTCCGAATTGCCGATGAATGTCCTGAGCATGTTTGCCTTCGCAAAATCTTTCCTGCCCATACCGTAACCGGTCTTCTCGATAGCTATTACAGGTCTTGTGCCGAAGCTGTCTGCAAAGTGCTTCAACAGCGCTGCGCCCGTAGGGGTCAGAAGCTCGCCTTCGACATCTCCGCTGTAAGAAGGAATGTCCTCTATAATGCTTGCGGTTGCAGGTGCGGGAACCGGAAGGATCCCGTGTGCGCATCTTACCTGACCGTAGCCTGTTGCAAGAGGAGATACGATGATCTTATCAGCTCCGATCTTCTCCAAAAGAACACATACGCCGACTATATCCGCGACCGCATCCATCGTTCCTACTTCGTGGAAGTGAATGTCGCTTATGGGCTTGCCGTGAGCCTTGCTCTCGGCTTCTGCGATGAGGCCGTAAACTGCGAGCGCATCGGCCTTGACCTTATCTGAAACATTAAGACCGTTAATGATGTTCTCAATATCACTCATGTGAGTGTGGTGATGGTGGTGTTCGTGCTCGTGCTCGTGAGTGTGCGCATGCTCTTCGTGAACGTGCTCATGATGGTGCTCGTGGTCGTGATCGTGGTGGTGCTCTTCATGAGAATGCTCATGGTGATGTTCATGCTCATGCATGTGCTCATCTTCTTCAACACCCAATACAACGACTTTTGCATGCGTGCCTTCGATGCCGCACTTAACACTCTTTTCAAAGCTGTATGTGACATCAGGAATGCCGAGTGAATTAAGCATTTCTTCACATGCTTTCACGTCGCCCGTAAGTTCAGACAAAGATGCCAGGAGCATGTCTCCTGCTGCGCCCATGTTGCATTCGATGTATAAAGTCTTCATGAGGTTAACCTCCGATGTGATTGATCATGCTCGCTGAGTACCCTGCTCCGAATCCGTTGTCGATATTAACTACGGTAACGCCGCTCGCGCATGAGTTCATCATGGCAAGGAGCGCCGTGAGTCCTTCAAAAGATGCGCCGTATCCTACGCTTGTCGGAACTGCAATGACAGGGCAATCCGCAAGTCCTCCGATAACGCTCGCAAGAGCGCCTTCCATGCCTGCGACGGCGATAATGACGCCCGCGCTCATGAGTTCTTCCTTGTGTGAGAGAAGGCGGTGAAGTCCCGATACGCCGACGTCGTAGATGCGGTTAACTGTGTTGCCCAGAAGTTCGGCAGTGACTGCTGCTTCTTCGGCAACAGGAAGATCTGAAGTGCCTGCTGTCGCTACAACTATGGTGCCTTTCGCGCTTACTCCGGGAATCTCGCCCGCAACGGCGATGCGGGCAACATCGTAATACTTTATGGCTGTCTTGAGAGCGGAAGCTTTCTCGGCAGAAAGCCTCGTGATCAGGACGGTCTTCTGGCCGCCTTCCATAAGGCTCGCTGTAATTGCATCGATCTGCTCAGGTGTCTTGCCTTCACCGAAGATCACTTCAGGAACGCCCTGCCTAAGGCCCCTGTGGAGGTCAGGCTTAGCAAATCCCAAGTCGATAAAAGGCTTCATCTTAAGCTGGAGCTCTGCCTCTTCGACAGTCATCTCGCCTGATGCAACTTTTTCCAAAATATCTCTGGCATCGCTCATAAAACGGCCCTCTAAATATCCAATACTTCGTTCATGCTGCCCGTACGGTAACCATCGATATCGATAGTCACATACTTAAAGCCCAAACGCTTTAACTCTTCTGATACTTTCCTGCGCACAGGTTCGGAAGCGATCTTTGCAATATCCGTATCTCTTACTTCGATCCTTGCGATGTCTCCGTGAACTCTTACGCGTATGCCCTTAAAACCCAGATCTCTTATAAACTTCTCTGCATTGGCAACGCGGATGAGGCCTTCTGTCGTTATCTTCTCGCCGTATACAAATCTTGATGCCAGACATGCTGCAGCAGGCTTGTCCCAGGTCGGAAGGCCGGCCTCTTTGGAGAGGCTTCTGATATCGTTTTTGGTAAGACCTGATTCTTTAAGAGGGCTTACTATGCCGAGTTCTTTCATGGCGCGCATGCCGGGTCTGTAATCGCCCGTATCATCAACATTGCTGCCGTCTGCGACTTCGGTGATCCCGTATTCTGCGGCTGCCTTTTTAATGGCATCGAAATCCATCTTCTTGCAGTAATAGCATCTGTCGGGCGGGTTATTTTCGAACTTTTCGGCATCGAAAACATCACAATCGATAACCACCTGCTTAACGCCGATGCTCCTGCAGAATTCCACTGTCCACTCGAAGTCTTCGTTTATGAGGACCTGCGATCTGATCGTGATTGCAAGAGCGTTATCGCCAAGAACTTCGTGGGCCTTATAAACGAGATACGTCGAATCAACGCCGCCTGAAAAAGCGACCGCCAGTTTCCCGGCGGCCTTAATACGCTCAGTGAGCGCTGATTCTTTAATTCTGATGTCAGATAAGTTATCCATTCATCACTTTGCTGCGAGCATAGCCTTGACCTTGCCCTCAGGATCCTTAACGAGGAGAACAACGAGCCAGATAACGATGCCGAGTGCAACTACGCACAGACCGAGGAATGAATCGTTGAGCATATCTGCGGGTGCCTGATTGAAGTACTCTGCGCCGAGCTCGATGTACTCTACGACTGCGTCAACGAGCCACATAAGGCTTGCGCCCCAGTACATGAGTGCGAGTGTACCGAGCTTTCTGTCTGTCTTGCCGTTATACCAGAGAATTGTTGCAACTGCTGCTGCGAATAATGTGATAAGAAGTGTCATGTTCCGTTACCTCCTTAAGTCTTCGCCTTAGCCGTGGCAGGTGCTTTCTTCTTGGCGATGGCCTGGGATACCAGTACCATGACCACCCACGTGAGCGTTACGAGAATTGCCATCGCAACTCCGCTCGTGCCCATCTCATAAAGCATCTCTGATGCATCTGCAGGATCAGCTGCTGCAGTAAGGAACGGGAACCAGGGTGTAACCTCTCCGTGCCATACGTGCTCGAATGCCAGGAGTGCAGATCCGCCCCAGAGCATCTTGTTGAGCCAGTCCATCTTCTTGATGAAAATGTTATCTGAACCTTTCTTGTCTGCTACTTTCTTAACTACTGTCGTTACGATTGCCTCAGTTGTAGGAACCAAAAAACATGCCATATAAAGATGCTCCTTTTCACTTATTATGTGTCAATTCTATCAGAGTGGCTTGCCCGGTATATATCAGTTGAATGAAGATTTTTATTTCTTTTTTGTCTTTTTGACCGCAGGGCAGCTCTCGATGCAGCGGCAGAGCGCATCAAACGTCTCGTCGCTGATGTCGTGCTCAATCCTGCACGCGTCTTCTTCCGCGATCTCGGGATCTACGCCCAGGGCAATGAAATAGCTAGTAAGCTTCTTGTGACGTGTATAGATCTTGTCTGCGATGTCCATGCCCTTCGGAGTCACTGTGATGAAGCCCGAACGGTTCATCTCGATGTAACCTTCTTCTCTAAGGCGCTTCATGGCGTTGCTGACACTGGGCTTCGTAACGCCAAGGTGTTCGGCAATATCAACAGAACGGATATAACCGTTCTTCTCCTTAAGGATCAGCATTGATTCGAGATAATCTTCTGCGGATTTACCGACTTCGCTTCCATTTCTCATATTGGCACCTCTTGATTGTTCTGTCATACATCAGTTATATATATCGAACTATTATTAATGCTCTATAATTTTATCACATATAATAGAGTAAATGCTTAATAAAAACAGTCTTCGTAACATAAAAATACGCCCGGATTTGATACACTTATCATGTATTCGAAAACCTTCAGGCAGGAAACGCGATGAATATAGTCGAGAACATCACAATGGATGAGGAGAGAGCCCTTTACGGGAGCTCTGATATAACTGTCATCAACTGCAGGTTCGAAGGTCCCGCCGACGGCGAGAGCGCTCTTAAGGAGTGCTCAAACGTCACCGTTAAGGATTCTTACTTCAACTTAAGATATCCGTTCTGGCACGTCCACGGGCTTAACATAGATTCTTCCGAGATGACGGACAAATGCCGCGCTGCACTGTGGTATTCGGACAACATCAAGATCAGCAACACCAGGCTCCACGGCATAAAGGCATTAAGGGAATGCCACGATATCGAGATAACCGGTTCCGACATCGTATCACCCGAGTTCGGATGGTCGGTAAATAACCTTAAGATGTCTGATGTTACAGCAGAATCAGAGTACTTCCTGATGAGGTCTTCTAACATCACGCTCGATAACTTCAAACTGACGGGGAAATACTCTTTTCAGTACGACGAGGATCTCACGATAACAAATTCGGAATTAAACACCAAAGACGCATTCTGGCACGCCAAGAACGTTACTGTGGAAGACTCTGTAATAAACGGCGAATATCTGGGGTGGTACTCTGAAAATCTCACGCTTAAGAACTGCACGATAAAGGGCACGCAGCCGCTGTGCTACTGCAAAGGCTTAAAGCTCATCAACTGCCAAATGATCGGCTGCGATCTTGCTTTCGAGAGATCAGAAGTAAATGCAGTAATAACCACACCCGTGATCAGCATAAAGAACCCTTTGTCAGGGCGTATCGTTGTTCCTGCTGCAGATGAGATAATCCGCGATATACCGGGCGCTGATGCGGAAGTGATTATTTCTGATCCTTCATAACGACGTTTACATAGTTGAAAGGTATCTCGATGCCTTCCTTCGCAAATGCGTCATTCACTCTCATGTTGATATCGCTCAATACTGCTTCCGTAGCGCTTGTAGGCTTATAGTAAATGGTCGTAGAGAGGACCAGGCTGCTGTCTGCATATGAGGTGAAGTAGACGGGGCCGTACTCTTCCTTGCCCTTCCAGGCAGGGATCGTGTATTCGCATTCTTCGATAACGTTCTTAAGGATATCCATCGCCTTTCTGACGTCAGAACCGTATGCGATATTGAATTTCAAATGGGCAGATCTCGTCTTCGTGTTGTGGCTCATGTTGGTGATGAGGCTCGCATTGATCTTGCTGTTCGGGACGATGACGTCGATCGTGTCGATCGTTCTGATGACAACGTGCCTGATCGTGATGTCCATTACGATGCCTCTGACGCCGTTGTCGAGTTCGATCCTGTCGCCGATCTCGAAGGGCCTGTTAAAGCTTAGTGCGATTCCGGAGAACAGGTCGCCGATGACAGGCTGCGCCGCAAGACCTACGACCGCACCGATTATCGCAGTTCCCTGGAAGAGGACTTTGCCGATATCGGTCGTTGCGGATGAGCTTACGAGGACCCATATTACCGCGACGAGGATTATCAGTGTTCTTATTATGTTCTGGGTGAAGCGGATCTGGATATTTTTCTTATCCTTGAGCTTCTTTTTTACGAATCTGTTGTATATAGCGAGGATCAGGGCCGTTGCGATCGCAGCGATGGCAGTATAGATCAGGAACTCTATGGCCTGACCTATGATCGTACTTGTATCGTAAAGTGCCCTGATATCTATTTCCGGCAGCTTAAAATCGAATAACATAAATCTCCCTCTGCTAATTAACTGTTTCTACGATACAGTGTATAACTTCCGTTTGCAAATTCCTCGGAATAATTCTCTAAGATTGCCTTATTGATATCATCTGATACGGGCTCTTCACCTGTGACGGTAACGATATATGTGCTGCCCTCATCTGCTATCCATGAAGTGATCTCCTGTTCCAGTCCAGGTATCAGTTCGATATAGTGCGACTGCCAGTCCATGTACTTATATGCAGGGATCGTATCAGTTACGCCGTACCACCTTGACCATAATACGTCGCCGAAGCAATAGACGCTGTCCTTATCTTCGTCAGGAATATGGGATGCAATATCGAGAACATCTGAATTCTCATCACCCGTATAAATATGTTTTGCTACTGAAGGTATTGATTGAAGTTTTGCTGTAACGCCGTCCAACGCTCCGCCATAAGGCTGCGCGATGACAAAAGAATAGACCGTGAATACAGCCTTGGACGCACCTGTAACGATCCGAACCGAGTTGAATGCCAACAGGATCGTAAAGCATACTATGCATACTATGTTCTTCTTAACCTTCAAGACTTTGCCGCCGTTCTTGTACGCGATGAAGACCGCCAAAGCAACATGCGGAATAAATAAAGTCAAATAGTGGTAGTATGCATTGCCCATCGTGATCGCAACAAGAAGAAGGAACGCGGACGCGATGCTAAGAAGCTTCATGTACCACTTCTCACGGTAAATAAAACATGCGGTGACGGGAAGCAGGAGAAGCAGCAGGAAGAAATTAAATGCCGTGATGACATTTACAAACTTCTCTGCAAAACCGACTTCCGAAGAGTATGCAAAACCAAAGAGAAACACCTGTTCGAGCATCTCGCCAAGCATGTTTTTCGCAGCGAAGAAAATACAGGGAACAGCGCATGTTGCTGCGAACCCTGCGAAAACCATCGCGAGATTAATAAGCGCATTCTTGATCTCTTTTTTCTTGAGCATAACGATAAAGACGGTTAAGAGAACCGCGCCGATCGTTGCGGCATTCGTAATCCTTATAAAGCAGATAACGCCGACTGCCGCGCCGTTAAAAAGAGATACCCATATTGAGTGCTTATAGCTCTTCTTCTCTTCAGATTCCTTCAAGTACTTAAGGCAGAAATAAAGGCTTCCCAGTATCCACGGCAGACAGTATTCCTCCGTCAGATTTCCGCCTTCGTAAGAATAAACCGGAACCAGTAAAACGGCGATGACGGCGACCAGTCTGTGGAGCCAGATGCGTCTTTTCGAGAAGAGATCGGAAGTCTTGCATGTGATGTAAAAACATATCGAGAGATTGATACACTGGACAATGAATGCGCCCGTTCTTCCGTAGCAGATGAGCTGACCTATGTATTCAAGCAAGAACAGATAAGGTCCCTTCATGTCGAAGAAATCCCTGTATGGCATCAGGCCTTTGGTCATGCCCTGTCCGACAAGGATAAAGAATGCCGAATCATAGCCCCAGTGTTCCGGCAGAAGCGGCGTTGTTGTCGTCGAATATAACGCAGCGAAAAGCACGGCTACCAGAAGGCATACTAAATACAGCTTTATGTTTTTGATTGCGTTTTTCCTCAAATCCCTTATCTCCCCAAAATCATTTAGACAAGCTTCGTAACGTCAGTGGCGTAACACCATCTGCCGCCCGTCAGATTACCGAAGAAATACTTGCTTGATGCGGACTCACACATCGTAAGGAGTTTTCCGTCAACAAATATGATTTCCTCGGCCATCGGAGGTGCTTCAAAAGAAGCCGCCAGCGTGCTGCTGTCGAGAGCGTAAATAGGAATGAAAATGTCAGCTTCTGCTCTGCCGCTGTAAATAAAACCCCGGGAATCCACAGGATCTGAACCGGAAACATCGTAACAGCTGATCGTGGACTTTGCTGTTCCGTAAGACTGGGATATCCATATCTTTCCATCCCGGACAGCCATTCCCTGGACAAGGCCCGGCAGCGAATAGATCTCTGAGGGAAGCTGCGAGATGCCGCACACTGATCCTTCTTCATCACTAAACGGATAAGCATATGCAAGAGCACGGTTCTCATCGCCTGCAGGTGTCGTGATCCAGTGCGACTCAGCCGTCATGTAATTAGGGTCTCTGTAAAACTCTCCGACGATAAGCCTGTCTTCCGTAAAGCACAGAAAAGCAACATTGATCCTGTCCTGCAGGCAGTAAGCCGCAAAAGTATTCTCCATCTTTACGGTGTCACCGCTGTCTGCAGACAAAACATCATTAAGGTTATAGATATAGATGCTTGCATCCTCATCGCCTGCAACAAACAGATAATCCCCGTGTACTCCAAGGCCGCCTGCATGAGGCGATACCCCGTTGCCTTCGCTGTCAGCAAGAACAACATAGCCTTGTGACTTGCCGCTCGCTTTATCGACGCGGTAAACGCGTGAGTAACTTCCGTCCTTCTGATAACCTCCGACAAGATAGATCCCTTCGGATTCAACATAGTCCAGTCCCTGCGGGACCAGATCCTCGCTAAGACCGGGGATAACGAAAGCTTTCTCTGACGCGCCGTAGTATCCGCTTACGGGGATCCTGAAGTAGAACCTCGCACCGATAAGGACTAAAGCTATAAGCGCTAAGATCACGATAGGGACCGTGATCAGCGCTTTCTTAAGTTTTGAACCTTTTTTCCTGTTCTTAGCCATAATCAGTACTCGTCATCTCCGGGAATATAGCCCATGAATTCAACTTCTGAGATACAGCAGTCATTCCACCAGTCTTCGTGGTTCTCGTAGCAGATGTTTCTGACTTCGTTGATCGTAAGTCTCAAGTGTCCGTCCTTGAGGTAGAGCCACTCGGGGAACTCGAAAGTGTAGCCGTAATATGCCAGCGAGACATCGTAAGCATATTCGGTAAGGTCGATCGTATAAGACTTGCTGCCCGCAGATACCGTCACGACAGTAGGCGCATAGTTCTTGCCGAACCTGTTGACGCTGTCGTCAAGTGAATAAATGAAGCCCGGATAGATCGTGATGGACTTGACCAGCGTGCCCGGTTCGAACTCGAAGTCGAGGAACTCGCCGACGCCGCATGTCTCAGTGTATTCGACTTCACCGTCGCCGTCCTCGTCAGAATAGTGGCCTCTTACGTTCCAGGCGGTCGCGATGTCTCCGTCAAGGACCAGTTCAGGAACGAAGTGCTTCTCGCTCGACGTGCCCTCGCCCTGGATATAGTAAGCAGAAGCGGTAAGACCCGTAGGCGAGATATATGTTGCTTCGAGATCTCTCGTATCGACAGGTGTCGTAGTAACAGTAGGTGTCGGCGTGATGTCGGGCTCGGTTACCAGGCTCTCATCGATGTTGTTTTCGAAATCGAATTCATCACCGAACATTGCCATCAGGTCATCTAACAGATCCTGGAATGTCTTGTATCCGGCGTAGTCCCAGACTATCTTCGTGCCGCTGACCGTAATGCCCGATTCGATCGTGTAAATATTGGTAGGCGTCAATGCCGTCGATACATCGAAAACGATCTGTCCGTCGGGACCGATCCCGACATTCTCGAAGCAGATGTACCAGTAGTATGTGTTGATCTGGTCGTATACCTGATCGCCGTTAACAAAGGTGTTGCGCACCTCGATCTTATAAATGAGATAGAGCTTGTTCACGCCTTCCGTATCCTTGGATGTCAGGAAGATGCATCCGACATAAGTCATGGCAGAAAGCGACTCGCCGCCGCCCCAGTTCTCGGAGATGTAACCGGTCATTACATTTGAAGCTTCAGTCTTCATGGCCTCCATCGAGTCGCCGCTGATATCGGCGATCTGCGTCAGATGATCGCTCAGGCCCTCAACCGTGTACTCCTTTTCGAGAACTTCGGGAACCTTGCCGTAATCGTCGACCAGCGCATCGAGCTTGCTCTCATCGATCCTGATAACGATAACGTCGCCATTCTTAAGTCCGCCTTCCGGATACTCGAAAATGAAATCCTCCGGTGTCAGCTCTGAACCAGCATACTCGATAACGACCGTTCCGTAAGGCTCAGCGCCCACGAACCTTACCGTAAGATCAGCAAAAGCATCGAAAAGCTCCGCTTCCTTAAGGCCTGATACCTCATACTTCAGATCGTCATCGTACTTGAGATTGATCTTCAGATAATCGCTGTAATCCTCATCGATATCCCAGTCGTAGTAAACTTCCATTCCGTTGGAAAGTTCCTTCGTCTTCTCAAGATCAACACTTACATATCTCTTCAGAACGTCAACCGGCGACATGCCGTCAACGTCATCACCAAACTCCTTATATGCTGCACTCGTAAACAGCAGATTCGAACTGTACTTATCTTCCATCGCATCCCAATCAATGGAAGCCCTCGCCGTACCGATCCCGTCGTAACCTTCAGTCTCAACGACAACGAAATCATTAAGGTTGATCGTCGTCTTGAGGTTAAGGAACAGGAATACAACGCCGCCTGCGATCAGCAGGAGGAACAAAACGGCTGCGATGATGATGAACGGAAGCGCCTTGTTCTTCTTCTTGGGCTTTGCTTCAGTTGCAGTGATTTCGCTTTGAACGGGTGCCTCGGGCTCCTGGATAGGCTCTTCGAGTGCGGGTTCAGGGATAGGTTCTGATATGGGTTCTGCAATCGGTTCTGCGATCGGCTCTGCGATTACCGGCGCGGGCTCAACTGCAGGCTCAATGATCGGAGCGGCAAACGGCTCAGGCTCGACGATTGGAGCTGCTACTGCAGCAGGCTCGATTACGGGCTCTGCTATCGGCTCGATAACCGTTGCCGCAACAGGCTCGGGCTCAACGACCGGAGCGGGCTGCTTCTCTTCAACCTTGTGGGGTTCAGCTTTCTTAAGATCGATCTTCTTGGGTTCTTCCGGGATCTTCTGATCCGGGAGCCTGTACAGCTCTTTACCGCAATAACCGCAGAAGACCGCATTATCAGCATTTTGTTTACCGCATTGACTACAGAACATACTTATCTCCTCCGCTGAACAAATCAAAAAAGATTAATCTATATTATAACGCGAAATATTATATATAAACTCTTGAAAATAAGCCTTTGGGTGTTTGCTGATTTTCATACCATATATGATATGGAAATCAGGCACCCGGGGCCTGATGGTTTTCGCGCACTTCATAAATATAAAAAAGGCTGCCCTATGACAGCCTTCGTTATCAACTTATGCAGATCACCTCTTGTATTCGGGGTGCTCTTCGTAGAACTGGGCCTTGTCGATGTACATGCGCTCGTCGGCGACGTGAAGGGCTTTGCGGATCTCCTGGGAGTCGTGGACGTAGCAGGAACCGGTAGCAAAGCATGCGAAGCCGAAGCCCAGGCTGCTTGACTTGACCTTGGTGCAGAGCTTTTTGAGCTCTTCTTCGTTCGTGTCGGGGATTATGACCATGAACTCGTCGCCGCCGGCACGGTAGATGTCGCATCTTCTGAATAACTCTTTTAAGATCTCGGCGGCACGCTTGAGGAGCTGGTCGCCCGCAAAGTGGCCGAGGCTGTCGTTGACGCGCTTAAGGCCGTTGATGTCGGCAAAGACGATTCCGAGATTGTTTACGGAGTCTTCGCCGGAGACGATGCGGTTGACGCGCTCGTTCATCTCGTTACGGTTAAGAACGCCTGTGAGCATGTCGACCGAGCTCATTACCTTCAGCCTCTTGATGAGCTGGACGTTTGCCACTGTGGCTGTGACGAAGAATGTCGTGAGCTCCATCGCAGACTTGATCTGATCGGCATTCTCGGTGTTGAAGTTGGTCGCCCAGATGTAACCTAATGTCTCGTTGTCGAATCTCATCGGGAAGAGAACGATGCTCTTAACGTCGTGATCGACCAGCGTCTGGTACCAGAGCGGGTGCTTTTCTTTGACGTATTCCATATCAGAATCGTTCTTGGTGATAAGGCAGTTGCTTCCGCCGATGGTGTCGTCCCATTTGGAGATGATCTCGTCATAGAAATTCGGATACTGGTTCAGGATCGATCTCATCGTGTACATCTCTTCTTTGTTCTCACGGTCCTCGGCTAAGACTTTGCACGATCTCTCCTGGGGATTTACGCCCAGGATGCAGCAGGAGTATGCGCCGCAGATCTCTCTAATGTCAGTGATGACGCCGTTAAGGGTTTCCTTGAAGTTATTTGTGTTGGACAGCTTGATGACTGTGTTGAGAACGGCCGATGCGGTTTCCTGATCGAGATTCGACATCTTCTTGGTGTCGGCCTTCTGAGTTACCACTTGGGAATATGTGCAGTAGTACATGTTTCCTTCGTTTATGAGCGGAAGCAGATAGAGGTCGAACCAGAAGTCGTATCTGTCCGGATGGACGTAGGTGTGGATCGGGACTTTCTCTACGGCGGCACGGTAGCAGACCGTCTCAAAGTTTAAGTCCGTCGGGAAGTAGTTCTGATACTTGCTGTTCGGAACGAACTTGTTGCTCATCAGCTGAGGTCCGTCCCAAGCAGTCTCAATTGATTTTACGTATGCTTCATTGCCTGCAACGATGCGGATATCGCCATAATTGCCGTCTTCCTTCATCTCAACGGACATGACGCAGGTCATCATATCGATGTTATCTACAAAAGCCTGAAAATCCATATAGAATCTCCTTTACGTAATCGCGAAGTTTCCGATGATAAGATTATTGTATCAGGCAATTATAAAAATTTCTTGAAGTATTTTTCACTTTTTAACGACAGAATCCCTTATCACGTCCACATCATAAAGTCCGTCGCGGTTGCAGTAGAAAAACAGCTTCCTGACTGAACTGATCTTAAACCTTGCCTCGGCATTCCACTCGGGATAGAGTTTGACCATCTGGATCCTGTCGGATGAGACTGCCGCCATGAATGAGATGTAATGGTCCTTTGTCATGGGGTGGCTTATCGTCACGAAGTACTCGTCTTCAACGCGCTCTATCGAGACTTCGTGCTGACCGTCTGCGGGCTCTGCTTCCATAGCATTCAGAACGATGCCGTGGCACTGAATGACCGCCTCGCCCATGCTGTGGATCACATTGCCGCAGACCGGGCACACATGGAATTTGGAGCGGAGCATGTTGGATGACACATTCGCATTCCGGATCGTATTGCCTGATATTAATTCCGTGACCGAGATCTGGAACGCTTCCGCGATAGGCTCTAGCAAAGTAATGTCCGGATAGCCTTTTCCTGTCTCCCATTTGGAGACCGTCTTATCGCTCACGCCGAGGATTTCCGCCAGCTGCAGCTGGGTCATCTTATTCTTTTCGCGAAGTGTTCTTATCGTTGTTCCTGTTACATATTGGTCCATGTTTATTACCTCCATGCACAGATGGTAACCCCTGGAGGCCCCGTAAACCACCTACGCTTAGTAGAGTTCAGACGATCTCATATCCGGCGCTGCCGAGCACGCTCAGAGCTTTATCGAAGTTCTCTGATTTAACGAGGATGTAGTCAGTGTTGTATGTCGAGACGGCAAAGATGCCGATCTCGTTCTCTGCGAGGACAGAGGATATTTTCGAGAGGATTCCGATAAGTGAGAAATCCAATATTCCCTCAATTCGAAAACCTTTCCATCCGTCATCGCGTTCTGTTGTATTTGAAGGCGTATCCTCCGTTCTGCAGACCAGTGAGATCTCTTCGTCGGTCCTGCCGATGAAGTAGAATTCTTTGGTAAGTTCGATGTCAGCAGTTGATGCGAGTTTGCAGACGGTCAGATCATATTCAAGTCTTTTAAGCTCCATGTTCCGGGGTCCTCCTAAACCGTCTCATCCGGATAGCTCCAGAAGCCGCCCTTATGGAAATTCTCGTTGCCCAGAGGTTTTGCCGTGAGCTTAAAGATAACGCATCCGTCAGGGCATACAACGGTCTTCTCGTACCTGCCGCTGCCGCCTACGTTCTCGAGGTCTCCACCGCTTCTTACCGCCTCCATCAGGGGGTAGAGCATCATCATGGTCTTAGAGCAGATGCCGTATCCGTCCTGATTTACGGGACAACCGTAAGTGCATGTGTATCTGTCACCGATCTGCTCGCCATTGCGGCAGTAATTCTCTGTCTTGTCGCCGTGCAGAAAGCCCGTTACTTCAACCGTAAATTCGTATTCTTCGTCATACCACTTATGCATAGATCCACCTCTGTGGGGTCAGACCCCATCAAAAAATTAATTTTTCTCGTAGAAGACTATATCCATTCTATCGTTAATCCGTTCTATCCTGCCTGTCCTATGATAACCCATTTTCTCATAAAGATGGCAGTTGCCCTTCTCCTGCAGGATCGTATCAAGGCTCCAGTTATCAGAGCCGTAGATCTCTTCTGCTGCAGCGATTGCCTGCTGCGCGTAACCTTTTCCGCGGTATTCCTTCATTATCCACAGAGGCGAGATCCTCTTCCTGCTGCCGTCTTCTTTGTCGACGACACGGATAACGCCTGCCTTAACGCCTTCTGCCATGATGAAATAATAAAATGATCCCGGCATCTCGAATCTTGCGATGATCTTATCGACGGGCTCTGCGCCGGGGCTCATATCGTAGTCCTGATACTTTTCGAGAAGTTCGGAAAATGCATCGAGCTGCATCTTCCAGACTAAATCCAGATCTTCTCTTGTAGCTTTTACCAATGTCACACTCATGCTTAATCTCTTGTCCTTCGGCGGGGCGCCCTTATACATCTTCACCCTGTTACCAGATGAACGGGATGAGTCTCTTTTTTACCTTCTTTTTGTACTCCGTGTAGCCGTGAAGTTCCTTCTCCAAAAACTTCTCTTCGTTGATTATCCTCACCACGATTATCGGTACATACGCCAGCATGATGAAGAATGAAAAGAGCGAACCTAATACGAACGGAATGCTTAGGAAAAGAAACAGCGTGACCATGTACATCGGATGTCTGACAACACCGTAAAGGCCTGTATCTATTACCTTCTGGCCTTCCTGAACTTC
>JAILHX010000085.1 GCA_024695565.1 Saccharofermentans sp.
AGTACAACTTCGCCAATTATGAATACGAGCGATAATATCGAATGCTTCGCATACTGGCGAACCGATTTCAGTAATTTTCGAATCATACATTTCCTCAAAATTAGATATAAGACGTCTTATTATAAAACACTCTAAAAGAATCTGTAAATTTAATAATTGTTCCTATTTTATTATTTTTTGACGAACATCGGCCGCGATGATATTATTGTCTTTGGCTTTATTAGGATAAATAAAGCACTAGGGAGGAATATTCATGCCTGTAACAGATTTACTGAGACGCAATGCTCGTGAACACGGCGAAGAAGTTGCGCTTATCGAACTCAACCCCACAATGGAAGACACAAGAAAGATCTCCTTCAAGGAATTCGATCTTGTACAGCAGACCAAAGTTATGCCCTACCGTCATGAGATTACATGGCAGATCTTCGATGAAAAGTCCAACAGAGTAGCAAACATGCTTTTAGGACGCGGCATCAAGAAGGGTGACAAAGTTGCTATCCTTATGTTCAATTGCCTTGAGTGGCTCCCCATTTATTTTGGTATCCTCAAGACAGGTGCTATCGCAGTACCTTTCAATTTCAGATATACAGCAAACGAGATATCCTACTGCGCTGATCTTGCAGAGATCTCCGTTATGTTCTTCGGCCCCGAATTCGTTGACAGACTCAACATCAACGCGGAAGAGCTCGCTAAGGACAGACTCCTTCTCTACGTAGGAGACGGACAGGCTCCCGAATTTGCAGAAAACTACTGGCAGCAGGTAGCTGACTATTCCAGCAAGGATCCCATGATCGAGCTTACTGAAGATGACTATGCAGCAATCTACTTCTCATCAGGTACAACAGGTTTCCCGAAGGCTATTCTTCACCCTCACAGAAGTCTCACACAGGCAGCTGAGATGGAAGCCGTACACCATCACACAGGCAAGGACGACTGCTTCCTCTGCATCCCGCCTCTTTATCACACAGGCGCCAAGTTCCACTGGATGGGTTCTTTGTGGACATGCAGCAAGGCAGTTCTCCTCAAGGGTACAAAGCCCGACGTGATCCTCAAGGCCGCATCAGACGAGCAGTGCACTATCGTATGGCTCCTCGTACCGTGGGCTCAGGACATTCTCGACGCTTTGGACAGAGGCGAACTCAAGCTTTCCGATTACAAGCTTGACCAGTGGCGTCTCATGCACATCGGCGCTCAGCCCGTACCTCCATCACTTATCCGTCACTGGAAGGACTACTTCCCTAATCATCAGTACGATACAAACTACGGTCTTTCCGAATCAACCGGTCCAGGCTGCGTTCACCTCGGGCTCGAGAACACCCACAAAGTCGGTGCCATCGGCGTCCCCGGTTACCGTTGGGAGTGCAAGATTGTTGACGAAAAAGGCAACATTGTTCCCCAGGGTGAGGTCGGCGAGCTCTGCGTAAAGGGTCCCGGCGTCATGCTCGAATACTACAGAAACCCTGAAGCTACAAAGGAAACTTTGAGAGACGGATGGCTCTTCACGGGCGATATGGCACGTCAGGATGAGGACGGATTCTACTTCCTCGTTGACCGTAAGAAGGACGTTATCGTATCTGGCGGTGAGAACATCTATCCTGTCGAGATCGAGAACTTCCTCCAGGAGTATCCGAAGGTAAAAGACGTTGCAGTCATCGGACTTCCCGACAAGAGACTCGGTGAGATCACTGGTGCTATCGTTGAGGTCGAACCCGGCAGCAACTGCACCGTTGAGGAACTCGAGAAATTCTGCATGCAGCTTCCCCGCTACAAGAGACCGAAGCAGATAATCCTGGCTGACGTTCCGAGAAACGCCACCGGAAAGATCGAAAAACCCGTTCTCCGTAAGAGATATGGCGCAGAAAGACTTGTAGAACAGGAAAATCAGTCTTAAAATATAAGCCTTGTGTCATTTTTAGGCACGAGGCTTATTTTTTGAATAAAAACGCTTCTTAACATTTTGAGGGTGGAAGAAGCAAAAAGTGAGGAACAAAATTCATGGATCTGATTATCAAGATTATCTTCCTGGTAGTCTTTTTCGCTGTCATGATCGGCATCGGCATCATGACCCGCAAAAAGGCAAACAGCGTTGAAGGCTTCGTATTGGGCGGCAGAAACGCAGGCCCCTGGCTCACAGCGTTCGGTTACGGAACATCCTACTTCTCCGCAGTAGTATTCATCGGATACGCAGGACAG
>JAILHX010000065.1 GCA_024695565.1 Saccharofermentans sp.
AGGGTATAAGACTCTCATCCATTCCGGTGGTGATTACGACGAGGCCACACCTGTTCCCATTCCGAACACAGAAGTTAAGCTCGCTCGTGCCGACAATACTTGGCTGGCAACGGCCCGGGAAGATAGGTTGCTGCCGGATTATACAAGTCCCTTCGCGACAGATACGCGGAGGGACTTTTCATTTGTAAAAATAATTAAATAAAAATGTAATATTACAATTTACATAAAATCGATTATTGGTAAAATAAAAACGTAATTGGTTTATTCCACGTAATTTATGAGGTGTGATATGGCGAAGATCCTGATAATCGATGATGATAGGGCGGTTGTAGATTCTACAGCCGATATGCTTAAATCCTTTGAATTTAATGTAATTACAGCTACTGACGGCAAGAAGGGTTTTGAGCTTGCAGACCTCGAAAGACCTGATGTAATCATCCTCGACTGGATGATGCCCGGCTACAGCGGAATGCAGTTCATCAAGGACTATAGAGATCAGGGCTATAAGACACCAGTATTGTTTCTTACCGGTAAGGGCGATCTGTCACAGTATCAGGTAGAAGCTCTCCGTGCCGGTGCTGACGATTATGTATCCAAGCCCTATGAACCCATGATCCTGGTTGAGAAGTTAAGAGCCATGATCAGGCGTACCGAATACAGCAATAAGTCACGTGGTGCAGAAGGCAACAGACATGAGTACTGCGGCGGCGAGCTCATCATTGACGGTGACGTCATGCAGGCATTTAAGTACGAGGAATCCTGCGATCTTACGAACAGAGAATTCCAGCTTCTGCAGTATCTTGAACAGAATATGGGCAGAGTCTGCTCCAGATCAGAGCTCTTAAAGCAGGTCTGGAAGTTCGATTTCTTAGGCGATGAGAGAACAGTCGATGTTACGATCAAGCGTACAAGACAGAAGATCGAACCTGACCAGAAGAATTTCAAATACATCCTTACGAGAAGGGGCTTCGGCTATTTCTTCCCGAATGATTTAGTTTGATCTTGGGTATTATATCTTTTTCATTAATCGATCAGGCACTAAGGAACCCGATTGTACTCGTGGTCCTTGCTTTGATATTGATACTTTTAGGTGTTCTGGCAGGATATCTTATCGGCAACACCACTCTTCAGAAATCAGTTACGGGAAGTATCAATAATCTTGAGAGGGACAAGCTCATTCAGAAGGCTGTCCTTGATACGGTAGGCCTTGGCATCGCGGTTTACGATTCCAAGGGCGCTCTGTTCTGCAATGAGACTATCTTCAGACTTCCTGACTTTTTGAAGGGAGGTCTTCCGAAGAATCTCAATAATTTCCTTGAGACATTCGATAACGGCAACCAGCTGAAGTCGAACTATATCTTAAGTCTTGAGAACGGCGTTAATCTCATAAGAGTCAACTATATTAATAACCGCAGGATATATGAGATCAAGATCATCAGAAGACCTGCACAGCCCGATTCCAAGTTTTTCGGAAACGAAGAATTAAACATCGTGATCGTCGATGACATCACACAGATCAAGGACGATGAGAGACGTCAGAAGGATCTGGCTGCCAATGTTTCACACGAGCTTAAGACACCTCTGACATCTATCAAGAGTTCTGTATTCTCGATAAAGAAGTCATGCCAGGACGGCATGGGTCCGACAAGAGACGAGCTCGTTACATGGAGCGGAAGGATCGAAGAAAATACGGTAAGGATGCAGGATATCGTCAACGACTTCCTCGTTCTGTCACAGTGCTCACATACGAGCCGCATGGAGATCTTTGACATCAGAGATGCGGTGGCACTCGCTTACAACAATGTTCAGGATTATCCGGGAGCTTCAAACGTCAAGTTCACGATGCCCGAAGATAATGCATATCCGTTGCTTTACGGCAACTCGAAGCTTATCGTAAGAACTATCGTTAACCTTCTTACGAATGCCATCAAGTACATCAGTTTTGAGGGTAAAACCGTTCCGGACCAGGTGCATATCAGCATCTCCGTAATAGATGACAGAGTAGCTGTCCAGGTTGACGATAACGGCAGAGGCATTCCGGCCAAGGATATCGAGCATCTTTTCGAGAGATTCTACAGAGTAGATAATTCGGGCAATAGGGAAGTAGGCGGCTCCGGCATAGGACTTGCGATCGCAAAAGAGATCGCAGATATGCACGACGGCGTAATCAGCGTCACTTCGACCTTTGGTCAGGGTGCAACGTTCATATTGAGCCTGCCTACCGGAAAGTCGGTTTTCGACGGCGTATACAGCGATTCGAAGACAGGCATCATCAGTGAGAAGCCGCTGCACAGAGCTGCCGCATATTTCCTCGGACTTCAGGAGTGCGAGGCTGTAAGATCGTTGGGATACAAGGACCTCGAGGGTCTGGTCGACGAATATGAGCTCATCCCGGATCACGAAGTAGCTGCAAGGGACAAAGCATTATCGAAGCTCCTCTCATCTTTCGGTGACGAGAGATTCGAAGAACTTAAGGAAGAACTCCTTTATGTCGAAGACTACGACGATGAAGAGGACGGTCCTGTAACAGGACTTGAGCAGGAGATCGCCAAAGAGACCATGATCGAAGAAGTCCCCGTAACGCAGGCTTCAGCGCCCGTAATGCCAATGGCTGAGCAGCTGTCGATACCGATCGAGATGCTTATGCCAACAGAACCCGCAGCTCCGGCACCTGCTCCTGCACCCGCACCTCAGATGCAGCAGGTACCCCAGATCCACCCTCAGGTACCGCAGGCAATGTCTCAGATGAATGTTCAGATGAGTCAGGCAGAAGCTGATGCTCTGGCCAGGGAAGAAGAGGCCAGATTACAGGCAAAAGAAGAGGCAAGAAAGCTATTGACACAGCCCGTTGTTCAGATAAGTGCCGAACAAAGGAAGTCTATATCGCAATTAAATCGTGAATCTCGCGAAAAACGCGTAATTCACCCAATTGACGCCCAGAAAAGGTATAATAGTAAGAGTGCTGTAACAGAGGACAAGGCAGAAGCTGCTGAACCTGCCCGTCCCGAGAAGAGTGAAGTTGCGGTCAAGTCATCTTTGAAGAAGATCCTTGATGACTCTAATCCGCACAAGTAAGTTGGAGAGTTAATGGAGCAACCAGATGCAAGTGTGGGCAAGACCTACGCTTATGAGATAATCGGCGGTGTACCGCTAAGAGGCAATATCGAGATCAGCGGCAGCAAGAATGCTGCTCTTGGTGTCATTGCCGCTTCCATCATGGTCGATGGTGTCTGTACACTTGAGAACGTCCCTGATATTCTGGACGTTCATGTTATGTTTGATCTCCTAAGATCTCTCGGCGCAAAAGTTGAAGCAATAGATAACCACACATATAAGATCGATCCTACCAGCATCAATACATACAAGGCTTCAGGTCCGCTCGTATCGAGGATCAGAGCGTCCTATTATCTTATGGGCGCGCTCCTCGGAAGATGCGGCAAAGCTTCGATAAGACTTCCCGGCGGATGTAACTTCGGCCAGCGTCCTATCGATCTTCACCTCAAAGCATTCCAGCTCATGGGTGCAAAGGGTGCGAGACCTTCCGACATCAACAGCGGTATCGTTAATCTCGAAGCTGATCCCCTGCACGGCGCGAGGATCTACTTAGATATCGTAAGCGTCGGCGCTACTATCAATGCGATGCTCGCAGCATGCAAGGCCCAGGGCCAGACAGAGATCATCAATGCTGCAAAAGAACCCCATATCGTTGACGTTGCAAACTTCCTGAACTCAATGGGTGCGAGGATCAAGGGTGCAGGTACCGATACCATCAAGATCACCGGTGTTCCGGTTCTCCCCGGCAACTTCACATATTCGATCATCCCGGACCAGATCGAGGCCGGCACATACATGATCGCTGCAGCCGTAACAAACGGTGACGTTACGATCCACAATCTTATCCCTACGCATATGGAACCTTTGTCCGCCAAGATGCGTGAGATGGGTTACCAGATCGAAGAAGGCGACGAATCGATCAGGGTTTACAGGGATAACTACAGCGAAGAGGTCTATCCTACAAGCGTTAAGACTTCACCTTATCCCGGGTTCCCTACAGATCTCCAGCCCCAGACGGTAGTGCTTCTCTGTTCGGCAGACGGTCAGAGCCGTATGCACGAGAACGTCTGGCAGAACAGATTCCAATATGTTCCCGAGCTCGCGAAAATGGGTGCCAACGTAAACGTTTACGAGCGCATCGCCTGGGTCAACGGCAAGACCGATTTCCGCGGAGCAACAGTTGAAGCAACAGACTTAAGAGCCGGCGCTGCTCTGGTCTGCGCAGCACTTGAAGCTACCGGCACAACATACATAATGAATGCCCAGAGGATCGACAGAGGTTACGAGCATATCGTTCAGAAGTTAAGAGATTTGGGCGCATCTATCTCAAGAGTCAATCACACACCAGAATACGGCGAAGAGGATACCGAAGCATGACGGGACCCGACAGGATCGTCCCGCTTTATTCTTCATCTTCAGGCAACGCGACACTTATCAAGTGCCGTGGCACTTATATACTTGTCGACTGCGGAATGTCATGCAAAATGATGACCAAGGCCCTGGTCGACAGCGGTGTTTATCCTGACGATATAGGCGCGATCTTCTTAACTCACAGACATACCGACCACATCGGCGGAGTGCCTGTTTTCTCGCGCAAGTATCACACTCCGATCTACGGAACAAGAGCAACACTTGCTGTTCTTGACGGTCTGGCTTCTCCGGTCACCGAGATCGAGGAGAACGACATCATTCAGATCGAAGGCGGTCCCGAGGTAAGGGCTTTCCCTACACCTCACGATGTCAACGGTTCTGTATGCTACAGGATCTATAATCACGATACAGGCAGTTCCATTGCGGTCATGACCGATCTCGGAAGAGTAACAGACGGCATGAAGGGCTTTGCCAGGGCAAGCGACGTCATCCTGCTCGAATCAAATTATGATCCGTACATGCTCGAGAACGGACCTTATCCATGGCCCCTGAAGAAGAGGATCTCCGGCGGTCACGGACACATCAGCAATCCCGAATCGGCAGATGCAGCCGAATTCTTCATCAATAACGGCACTAAGAGATTTATCCTGGGACACTTGTCGCCCCACAACAACACTCCTTCACTTGCGCTTGAGACATTCGTTAATTTACTGGGCGACAGAGGTTTTGTCCAGGGCATCGATTACGAAGTAAAGATCGCCAAGAAGGATGAACCGACTGAAGGGTATGTCTTATGAAGATAACTGTTGTATGCCCCGGCAGGCTCAAGGACAAGTGGCTCAAAGACGGTATCGACGAGTACAAGAAAAGGCTCTCCCGCTTTGCTGTCCTGGAGTTTATAGAAGTTGCAGACTGCCCTGATTCCGTTCCCGTGAACGAAGCGCTGAAGCGCGAAGGTGAGCTCATCTTATCCCACATCAAGCCCGGTGACATCGTCTGGGCAATGGATCTCGGCGGCGAGAATGTATCTTCCGAGAAGCTCTCCGAATACCTTACTTCTGACATGGAGAAGGGCGGAGGTTCACTCAAGATCGTTATCGGAGGAAGCAACGGAATATCACCTGAAGTCCGCGCTCGTGCCGGCCGCAGAATGTGCTTTGGCAACATCACACTGACTCATCTCATGACCCGCCTTGTCCTGGCCGAACAGTTATACCGCGGCTTCAAGATCGCCAAGGGCGAGAAGTACCATAAGTAAGATTGACAGATTTGGTTTCCCCGGAGTCCTTATTTTCGGGCACTTGGGAAAACTTGCCCCAAATTTCATAAAAACGGCAATTCGGGGGCACGGATAACAGGCATTGTTTGCCCCGGACTTTGTGAAATCAGTAATTTGGGGGCAATTATTATGAATCCGTTTGCCCCGAACTTAGGAATAATAGAATTCCGGGGCAAAATCAGCAGGAGTATTTTTACCCCAAACACTCGATTTCTGACATTATGGGGCAATTGATCAGAAAACGTTCTTTATTCGACTAAAGAAAATGCTTGACATGGAGTGATTGCACAATTATAATCCTTTAGTCGACTAAAGAGTCGGCGAAAATGACACGGTATCGTCATTGGCTTTATATATAAAGGGCAAGTAAAATAATGACGATAAGTAAAATTGGAGTGTTTATATGGGAAAACAGTTTTATACACCGGACGGTTTTAATGATCAGTTCCCGGGATTGTGCGGATTCAAAAGGGAGCTCGAATCTAAGCTCCGCAATCTGTTCCTGCTCAACGGCTATGAAGAGATCGAGACTCCCGGAGTTGAGTATTTTGATGTATATAAAGAGTTCGTTGCAGAAGAAGAACTCTATAAGTTTACTGACGGCAACGGCAGGCTTCTGTGCACCCGTTACGACGGAACGATCCCTACCGTAAGATTTTGCGCCGGCAGGAATGAGACTCTGCCTGTCCGTTATTCATATATCGAGAACATGTACCGTTCAGGCAAACAGGGCGGCGGCAAGCTCTCCGGGTTTACCCAGGGCGGCATCGAGCTTTTAGGTGCTAGCGGCGCCAAGTCTGATGCTGAAGTTCTCGCGATTGCCATCAAGTCAGCGCTTGAGATCGGCATAACGGATCTTCAGGTATCAATCGGCCAGGTCAAGTTCTATAAGGGACTTATGAAGCAGCTCGGAATTGATGAAGAAGGCCAGATCAAGATCAAGAATGCGATCGCGAACAGGGATTCCGTTACCATCGAGAAGCTCGATATCAGCAAGGAAGACAAAGAGACACTGCTGATGCTCACGGAGTCCGGCGGAACATATGAGACGATCGAGCAGATCTCACCTAGGATCACTGATGAGGGTGCCAAGGAAGCTCTCGCAAACCTCAAGGAGATCCTGGACATCATGGGCAACTACGGTTTCCTTAAGTATGTATCAGTTGACTTAAGCCTTATCGAGAGCATTGATTACTACACCGGAATGGTATTCAAGGGATACACATATGAGGTAGGTTTCCCGATCATCTCAGGCGGCAGATATGACGACGTTGCCAATGTCTTCGGCAAGGAGATCCAGGCAGTCGGATTCTCCATCTCACTGACACTTGCGATCACGGCTCTTATGAGACAGGACAAATATGCTCCGGCAAAGGGCGCAGGCGTTATCGTCGGAGGTGACTTCGAAGCCGCCACTGCCACAGCTGAAGCGTTAAGAGCAGAGGGCACCCCCGTCATCCTCGATACAACCGGTATGGATGAGGAAGCTCTCGAAAACTATGCCAAAGAAAAGGGCATAGAGACAGTTATGTTTATGAACGGAGGTGAATCCTGATGCTTACTATTGCTTTGCCTAAGGGAAGACTTGCCGATCAGACCCTGGATATCATGGAGAAGGCCGGATACGATGTATCCGCAGCGAGAGACAAGTCAAGAAAACTGATCCTTGAAGACAAGGAAGCGGGATTAAGATTTATCCTCTCAAAGCCTTCCGATGTTCCCACATATGTTGAGTACGGTGCCGCAGATATCGGCGTTGTCGGTAAGGACACTTTGCTTGAAGAAGGAAGACAGCTCTATGAGGTATTGGATCTCGGCCTCGGCAAGTGCAGAATGTGCGTTGCAGGTCCTGCAGAGCTTAAGGATAAATTAGATGAGATCCCGAACAAGAGAGTAGGAACAAAGTATCCTAATATCACGAGAAATTATTTCGAAGGCGTGAGAGGAGAGAGCGTTGAGATAATCAAGCTTAACGGTTCTGTTGAGCTCGCTCCTCTGACAGGACTTGCCGAAGTTATCGTCGATATCGTAGAGTCCGGCAGAACTCTTTATGAGAACGGACTTGATGTTCTGGAGACGGTAGCTGACATTTCTGCAAGACTTGTTGTTAACCGCGTATCCATGAAGATGAAGGAAGACGAGATAAAGCCAATGATCGCTAAGCTTAAGGAAGCATTGGCTGAAGAGTAAAGACTTAAAAGGGGGATAATCATGCGCTGCAAGTTAGTTGAAGGTACAAAAGAGAACCTGAAGGCAACAGTCGAGAGTCTCGGCGTAAGAGGCAAGATGGACTTAAAGCCCGTTATCGAGACAGTCCAGAACGTCATCGATGACATCAGGGAGAACGGTGATGCCGCACTCCTCAAGTACACCGAGAAGTTTGACGGCGTCAAGCTCACGGCTGACCAGTTGAGAGTTACAGAGCAGGAGATAGACGATGCAATCAAGTCCATTGATCCTGAACTTCTTACTGTTATGAAGAAGGCCGCTTCCAACATCAGAAGATTCCACGAGGAACAGAAAGAACACGGCTTCATGATGGATGTCGGCAAGGGCGCCAAGATCGGCGTGCGCGTAAGACCTATCTCCATTGCGGGCGTCTATGTACCCGGCGGTACGGCACCTCTTCCGTCAACAGTATTGATGGATGTTATCCCTGCTTCTGTTGCAGGAGTTGAGAGGATCGTTTTCGCGACACCTCCGAGGAAAGACGGAACGATCGCTCCGGTTATCCTTGCAGCTGCATCAATCGCAGGAGCTACCGAGATCTACAGGATGGGCGGCTCACAGGCAATCGCAGCGATGGCATACGGAACAGAGACAGTTCCGAGAGTTGATAAGGTCTGCGGCCCGGGCAACATCTATGTTAATACTGCAAAGCGCCTTGTGTTCGGACAGGTCGATATCGATATGTTTGCAGGACCTTCAGAGATCCTCATCATTGCTGACAAGACAGCTAATCCGGACTTCGTCGCAGCAGACATGCTCTCACAGGCAGAGCACGACAAGATGGCATCTGCGATCGTTCTTACTGATTCAAGAGATTTAGCAGAGAAGGTATTGGATATTGCAGACAAGAGGTCCGAGAAGGCAGAGCGCAAGGATATCCTTGCAAGATCAATGGAGGATTACTGCGCCATCATCGTCTGCGACAGCCTTGATACAGCAGTTAATTTCTCAGAAGAGATCGCGCCCGAGCACCTGGAGATCTGCGTCGAGAACCCTGAGGTCCTCGCTGCAAAGATCAAGAACTGCGGTGCAATGTTCCTCGGGAACTATTCACCCGAGCCTCTGGGAGATTACTTCGCAGGACCGAACCACACACTTCCTACATCAGGAACTGCAAGGTTCTTCTCACCTCTTAACACAGGTGATTTCTATAAGAAGATGAGCGTCATCAACTATAACGAGGAAACGCTCAAGGATGTATATAAAGACGTAGCGGCATTTGCCGACAGCGAAGGTTTGGGCTGTCACGCCGCTGCAGTCAGAGCCAGATTTGAGGACTGATTACATTGAGTAAGTATTGGAACAAATTAATTAACGACATAGAGCCTTACGTCGCAGGCGAGCAGCCTAAGCCGGGGCAGAAGGTGATAAAGCTCAACACCAATGAGAATCCGTATCCGCCTTCGCCCAAGGTCAGGGAAGCTCTTGAGAACTTTAACCTTGCAGACTTAAGGCTCTATCCTGATACGAACTCGACAGATGTCATTAAGGCAGCTGCAAAGTTCGATGGTGTATCCGAAGCAAACATTTTCTGCGGTAACGGATCTGATGAAGTTCTGGCCATAGCTTTCCAGACATTCTTTGAGAAGAAGTCCCTGACAGGTCTTCCCGTGCTGATGCCGGATTACAGCTACAGCTTCTATCCGGTTTTCTCGGAGTTCTATGACATCAGAAGACAGACGATCGCGCTGAAGGAAGACTTCAGGCTCGATCCCGACGATTATATCGGAGTGCCCAACTGCGGTATTGTTTTCGCGAACCCCAACGCTCCGACATCAAGAGCGATCGCGGTCAGTGACTGCGCGAGGATCGCCGAAGCAAATCCCGATTCCGTTGTCATCGTTGATGAGGCTTATGTTGCTTTCGAAGAGAATTACGAATCGGCTGTATCCCTGATAGACAAGTATAAGAACATCTGCGTTATCAGGACTTTGTCCAAGGCGTTCTCGCTCGCGGGTATCAGATTAGGTTATGCGGTAGGTTCGGAGGAACTCATCGAAGGCCTTAAGAGAGCGAGGGATTCGTTCAATTCATATCCCGTTGACCGCCTCGCACAGAAGGTCGCGGAGGCAGCGCTTCTTGACGTCGATTACTATAATGAGACGCGCTCGAAAATAATTGCTACCAGAAGCCGCGTTGCAAAAGCCCTCGAAGAGATCGGCTTTACCATGCCGCCTTCATCTGCGAACTTCGTATATGCCAAGCCACCTGTGGATTGCGCTCAACTGTATCAAAATCTCCGCAGTAAGGGTATACTTGTAAGATATTTCAATAAGCCCGTGTTAAACGGGTATTTAAGGATCACGATCGGCACGGATGAAGAGATGGATGCTCTCATCGATGCAATCAAACAGGAGGTTCAAAATGCCGAGAACAGCTGAGATCGCAAGGAAGACAAAAGAGACTGACATCAAGGTTAAGATCGATCTTGACGGCACAGGCGAGAACAGTATCGATACAGGTATCGGATTCTTCGACCACATGCTTACGGCTCTTAGCAAGCACTCCGGAATCAATATGGACATCTCCTGCAAGGGCGATCTCAATGTTGATGCTCATCACTCAGTTGAGGATGTCGGCATCGTTCTTGGCCAGGCAGTGAAGGATGCATTGGGAGACAAGGTCGGGATCAGACGTTACGGCTATGCTTCTATCCCCATGGATGAAGCCCTCGGAACATGTTCACTCGATATCTCAGGCAGGGCATATCTTGTATTCGATTGTGATTTTGCAGCCGAGTTCTGCGGAACCATGGACACACAGCTTTTCGAAGAATTCTTCAGAAGCTTCGCATTCAATGCAGGGATCACACTGCATGTTGCCTGCCCTTACGGCGCTAACGATCACCACAAGGCAGAAGCAATGTTCAAGGCTCTGGCAAGGGCATTGAGGGAAGCGACAGAGATCGACCCGAGATTTGAAGGACAGGTCATCTCAACCAAAGGCGCATTATAATTTTTGGAGGACATATAAATGCTTATTAAGGATACTGATTTTATCGATCAGCCGATGCTCTCAAAGGGCAAGGTAAGAAACATCTACGATCTTGGTGATTCACTCCTTCTGGTCGTTACCGACAGGATCTCAGCTTTTGACGTTATTTTCGACGAGCTGATACCTGACAAGGGAAGAGTTCTCTCTTCGATCTCTGAATTCTGGTTTGATTTCACAAAGGACATCATTCCGAATCACGTCATCACAACTGATGTTTCAAAGTATCCTATGGGATTCGATAAGTACAAGGAAGAGCTCCAGGGCAGATCAATGCTCGTTAAGAAGGCAGAGATGCTTCCTGCAGAGTGCATCGTAAGAGGCTACCTCGAAGGTTCCGCTCTTAAGGAATACAACAAGTCCGGTACAGTCGGCGGCATCAAGATGCCTGAGGGAATGCTCCAGGGCGACAAGCTTCCTGAGCCTTTGTTCACACCTTCCACCAAGGCTGATGAAGGACACGACATCAACATCACATACGAGCAGTTAGTCGATCTAATCGGCGAGGCTGATGCTTCCGCATTAAGAGATGCTTCTCTTGCTCTTTATAAGAAGGTATCAGAGTTCGCTCTTACAAAGGGCCTGATCCTTGCAGATACTAAGTTCGAGTTCGGTAAGATCGACGGCGTTCTTACGGTATGCGACGAGATGTTCACACCTGACTCTTCAAGATTCTGGGATGCAGCAGAGTATGAACCCGGACATGCGCAGAAGAGCTTTGATAAGCAGTTCTTAAGAGAATGGCTCGAGACTTTAGACTGGGATAAGACATATCCTGCTCCGACACTTCCCGAGGACATCATCGAGAAGACGGCAGCCAAATACCGTGAGTGCTACTTACGTATAACAGGAAAGGAAATCTGATTATTTGATAGCGATAGTAGACTATGGAATGGGCAATCTCGGCTCGGTTGAGAAAGCCTTAAAGCACATCGGTGAGGAGTGTGTCATCACTTCTGATGTCGGCGACCTCATGGATGCATCCGGAATAATCCTTCCGGGCGTAGGAGCTTTTGCCGCAGCGATGGATGAACTGACTGAGAGAGACCTCGCAAATCCGCTCATCGATCTGGCATATTCAGGCAAGCCTTTCTTAGGCATCTGCCTCGGAATGCAGCTCCTTTTGGAAGGCTCTGAAGAGAACATCCTGGAGAGAAGAGAGACCAAAGGCGTCGTCTCAGGGCTCGGAGTCATCCCCGGTTTTGTCAGACGTTTTCCCGACAGCGGCCTCAAGGTCCCCCAGATGGGCTGGAACAATCTGACCGATGTAACCGGACGTCTTCTTACCGAAGGCGATTATGTCTACTTCGTACATTCCTACTTCTGCCAGCCCGATAACGCATCGGACATCGCAGCTAAGACTGAATACGGGATCAATTACTGCGCTTCATTCGAGCACGATAACATCTTCGGAATGCAGTTCCATCCCGAGAAGAGCGGCGAAGCCGGACTTAACATACTTAGAAAATTTGCTTTGGAGACAAGGAAATGATCATATTACCCGCAATAGATCTTATAGGCGGCAAGTGCGTAAGGCTCCGTCAGGGCAGATATGATGACGTAACAGTCTATAACGATTCGCCCTTAGACCAGGCCTTTATGTTCAAGGAAGCAGGCGCGGCATGGATCCATGTTGTCGATCTGGATGCAGCGAAAAGCGGCACTCCCGAGAACCACGCGATCATCAAGGAGATTGCGGTAAAGACAGGTCTTAAGGTCGATACGGGCGGCGGAATCCGCAATATGGATACACTCGCAAAGTGGATCGAAGAATACGGCGTATCAAGAGCTGTTCTCGGAACGGCAGCCGTAAAGGATCCCGAGTTTACGAGACGTGCGATCGAGCGTTTCGGTGATAAGGTCGCCATTGGGATCGACGCTCATTCGGGCTTTGTATCAGTTGACGGCTGGACTGAAGATTCAGAACTCAAGGCTGTAGACTTTGCACTCAAGTGCAAAAAGATCGGTGCAACAACTGTAGTATTTACCGATATCGCAAGAGACGGAATGCTTACGGGACCTGCAGTCGATCAGACAAAAGAGATGGTAGAGACCACGGGCCTTAACGTAATAGCGTCAGGCGGGATCGGCTCTGATGAGGACGTTGAACTCATCAAGACTTCCGGCTGCGCAGGTGTCATTATCGGCAAAGCAATATACGAAGGAAAGGTGGACCTGGCAAAATGCTTACAAAACGTATAATCCCCTGCCTGGACGTCAAGGACGGAAGAGTCGTCAAGGGCGTAAACTTCGTATCATTGAGAGATGCCGGCGACCCTGTCGAGTGCGCTAAGACTTATAACGCTTCAGGTGCCGATGAACTGGTATTCCTTGATATTACCGCTACTCTCGAATCGAGAGGCACAACGGTCGAGATGGCAAGAAGAGTTGCCAACGAAGTATTCATTCCTTTTACTATCGGAGGCGGTATCCGTACCGTCGAAGATATCAGGGAACTCCTTAATGCGGGAGCTGATAAGGTATCACTTAATTCAGCTGCAGTTAAGAATCCCGACTTCGTAAGGGAAGCTTCAGTAATGTTCGGTTCTCAGTGCATCGTATGCGCGATCGACGTAAAGGCCAGAGAGACCGGTTTTCCTTCAGGTTACGAAGTGGTTATCGCAGGCGGCACAAAGCCTACGGGACTTGATGCATTAGAGTGGGCTAAGAAGGCCGTATCACTCGGTGCAGGCGAGATATTGCTCACGTCCATGGATAAGGACGGAACAAAGTCCGGTTACGATAATCAGATCACGGCTCTTATCTCAGAGAACGTCGGTGTTCCGGTAATCGCTTCAGGCGGAGCCGGGACCATGAGAGACTTCGTTGATGCCGTTAAGATCGGCAAGGCTGACGCAGTACTTGCTGCAAGTCTTTTCCACTTCGGCGAGATAGGTATCAATGATCTTAAGGACTACATGGCAGCTGAAGGTATCCCCGTAAGGAGAGTTTTATAATGGATAACAGAGATCCCAAGTACATGTGGTCATGCATGAAGAAGAATTCCGACGGTCTTGTGCCCGCCATTACAGTGGACTATGAGACAGGCGACGTTCTCATGATGGCTTACATGAATGAGGAAGCTTTCCGTCTTACATGCGAGACGGGCTATATGCATTACTATTCAAGATCCAGAGACACTCTCTGGAAGAAGGGCGAGACCTCAGGTCACGTTCAGAAGGTAATATCCGGCAGCATCGACTGCGACAGGGATACGCTTCTTTACAGGATCGACCAGACAGGCGCTGCCTGCCATACAGGAAACAGGACATGTTTTTATACAGATCTTAATGACTGGAATCCGTCCCGGGACAAGGAGGAATAACCGATGGATATCTTAAGAGAGCTTTACAGCGTAATTATGGACCGTAAAGATCACCCCGTAGAGGGTTCTTATACAAATTACCTTTTCAATAAGGGTACGGACAAGATCTCTAAAAAACTCGGAGAAGAGGCTGTAGAGGTAGTTATCGCAGCTTCCCAGAGAGATCGAAAAGCAACAATTCAGGAGATCGCAGATCTCGAATACCATCTTCTCGTTCTCATGGCTGACCGCGGCATTACACTGGACGATGTTGAGGCAGAGCTCAGATCTCGCAGAAGTTAAGCGCTTTTCTTATATTTTCGTTGACTTTTAACCCTAGGCTGTGATACAATCTTCGCGCTAGACCGTACAGGTCTTGTTTTTAGTTGCGCGGAAATTGGCGCGGGAGGGGCCGCAAAGTCCCTGAAACACAACGTTTGGAGGTATTTGGACTATGGCAAAGGCCGGAGCTCGCGATAAGCTTACTCTCGCATGCACAGAGTGCAAGCAGAGAAACTATCAGACATACAAGAACAAGAAGAACAATACAGAGAGATTAGAGCTCAAGAAGTATTGCCCCTTCTGCCGTAAGCAC
>JAILHX010000083.1 GCA_024695565.1 Saccharofermentans sp.
CCCAAAGGTGTGGAAGAACCTTCGATAACGTAGACGAAGTCGCCGCTGTTATCCTGGTTGACCGCACTGGCGGGTACGACACACTTGTAATTGTCATTACCCTTGCCGGCATTGACGGTTATCTCTTCACCCGGCCATGCATCGTTACCGTCAACAACACACTTTACGATCCTCATTCCTCTCGGATCGTCCGGATCGGGCTTCATGGAAGATACTGTGCAGCCGTCAATGAATCCTGAAGTAACTTCAAGTGCCATTCCTATATAGATGCTCTGTGCTGCAGATGCAGTGAACTTGAATGTTACCGAGCAGACTCTGTTTGTCTCGGGAAGGATGTAAGCGATGACATCCTTGGCATTGAGGGCGTCACCAGCGGATACTGCGATGTTATAAACATATCCGTCTGCGGGAGCCGTGATCGTAGTGATCTTAGCTGCTGCTTCGAGCGCTGCGATCTCTTCTTCTAATTTCTCGATCTCCTTGTTTCTGTCTGCAATAGTATCAGCATTCTTATCTGCCGTAATGCCTGCATTAGTCTGTGCATCACTTAATGCCTTCTGGGCAGATGTGACCGCATTCTGTGCTGTTGTTACAGCGTTCTGTGCTGATGTCTCGGAAGGAAGTGAAGCCAATGCATCGATCGCTGCCTGGGCATCAGCTATCTTGCCCTTGCACTCTGCGAGTTCTGCAGATGCCTCATCAAGACGCTGCTGTGCGGATTCGAGCTGTGATTCCAATACAGCCTTCTCATCTTCAAGACCGCGGATCTTGTAAAGGAGCTTGTCCATCTCATAAGTCGGTGAGTTCTTGTCTAAGCCGTCTGCATCAAGATCAGGTACATAAACGGGAGTTGTCTCAACAGGTGTTGTCTCGGCAGGTGTCGTCTCAACGGGTGTTCCGTCAGGTGAAGTCTCAGAAGGAACTTCTTCTACTGCTGCAGGTTCTGTCTCTGAAGGCGTCTCTGTTCCCGGAATGGGCGTAGGAGAAGGAGTAGGAGTACCGAGCGCAATATATACATCGATCTGTGACTGGAGAGGTGCAATCTGAGCATCGATCTCATCTATCTGCTTCTTGATGTCTTCAACTGTCTCGGCAGCTGCATTAACTGATGCTTCGAGTGAGACCTCCTTAACCGATTCCTCGTCGATTATTGCCTGGTTCTCAGCTTCAACATTGCCTCTGTTGTGAACCGCGTCCAATGTGGCCTGAGCATCTGCGAGAGTCGCCTTGGCAGAGTTGATCTGATCGTAATATGTTGTGAAGTCATTGCTGTTATCAGGTGTTCTCGCTTCGTATTCTGCCGTACGCTGAAGATTTGTAAGCTCTGTTCTCTTCGACTCGAGTTCGGATGACTCTTCGATTGACTTCAACGTAAGGATCGGGTCACCTTTTGCTACGACGTCGTAATTCGTTACGAGCACTTCCTCAACGGTCCTGTTATCAAGACCTTTGACTTCCGTCTTATTGTCAACCTCGATCGTGCCCCTCGCACTGTTGGAATATGAGAGATTGCCTCTGGAAGCATAAGATCCCATAACCTTCGGTATCGTCAGGTTCATAATTGTATTCGAGAAGAACGTCAGTACTGCAAGTATCGCCACAAAAGCAATCATCGCTTTTATAACCTTTGCTCTCCTTATACTTCCCTTAGCCATTTTCATTTCCTCCATTTATCCGTATGCTTTTCGCGTTATTCATTACTTAATACCTGATCTCGATATACCTTCGACGAGATATTCCTCACCCCAGAAGAAGATCAGCAGCGGCGGGATCATGTAAACACTCGATGCCGCAAATGCGATTCCCAATTCAGGTTCGTTTATCTGTGACAGGAACACCGACAACGGCTGCTTGTCTGCGTCGGTCAAGAGCACGAGCGGCTGCTCGACCATGTTCCAATAATCTATAAACAACAATATTGTCAATGCAAATATCGCATTCTTACACAGAGGCAGGGCAATATTGGTAAATATCTGCCATTCGCTCGCGCCGTCGAGCGTTGCCGCTTCGATATATCCCGACGGGATCTGACGCATATACTTGGTCAGCAGGAATATCGCAAATGTCGAGAAGATACCCGGCAGGATGATAGCCCATATCGTATTTAAGATACCCATCGCATCCGCGATCATGTAGTTAGGAACGAGTGTTACCTGGAACGGCATGAGCATGAGGATGATGTAAGAGAAGAACAATACCTCTCTTCTCTTCCTTCTGTATCTTGCGAATGAGTAAGATGCGAGGCAGGCTACGATCATCTGTCCTGCAACTATTGGAAGCGTCAGAACGATCGAATTCCAATACTTGAACAGGTACTCGGGGTTCATGAACAACAGCGTCGTGTACTGGTTGATCGTTACCTCTTCAGGGATGAGCTTGAGCACAGGAGTCCTCGACATGTATGTGGCACCCTGTGAAGCGTGACCTGACATGCTCTGGAATACGACCTGATAGTTCGATACGATCTCCTCTGAAGACATGAAGGAATTAAGGAACGTAAAGAAGATCGGTACCAATGCGAGTGCTGATATCAGTATGGCAGCGAAAACACCGATTCCCGTAATTATTCCGGTTCCAACCTTGCGTCTGCGGAGATTAGCCGCAATCCTCTTCTTCTCGCTCGCGAAAAATGCCTCTCTGGCTTCTTCTGTGAGCGATGTTATAAATGTCTCAGGCTTAACTGTCTCGACGTAAACATTACGGCGGGCCAGTGTTGCCTGTTTTCTTCTTTCCAAACGTTTGGTCTCGTCCATCTTATTCCTCCACATCCTTATCGAACTTGGATTCTGCGAAGAACAGACCGCCTACGATTATGATCATTACAACGCACATTACTATCGCACCCGCAGACAGCTTGCTGTAATCCAGATGCGTGAACGAGTTGTTCATGAAGTGCTGAAGCATGTAGAGGTTATCGAACGGATAGTCACCCGTTAAGAGATATACCTCTCTGAATATCTTAAATGAATTGATAAGTGACATGATCCCGACAAAGAAGATCGTCGGAGAGAGATAGTGAAGCTTGATCCTGAAGAATCTCTTCACGGGACCTGCACCATCCATGGCAGCAGATTCCAGTATCTCGTGAGGGATGCTGTTGAGAGCTGCAAGGAACAGCACCATGTTGTATCCCAGGTTCTTCCATAGGAACAGAAGCATGATGACTATCTGTGCATAAGAAGATTTGAGCCAGTCTATCTTCTCTGCCCCATCGAACAGCTGCTCGGCGATACCGTTGATAACGCCGTTATAGCTGAAGAATACCTGCCAGATAAGTACGACTGAGGCAACCGGCACCATCATGGGGTTCAAAAGGAAACTTCTGAATAAACTCTTGCCCGGAAGTCCGGTATTAAGGAGCAGAGCGATGAGAAGTGCCAGGACTACTGCCAGAGGCACTGAGATAAGAGCGAACGTTAAAGTATTTTTCGAAGCCGACAAAAATGCATCGTTGGTAAGTACTCTCTCATAGTTGCGCAACCCTACAAAATCAGGGTTCGTAGGAGACTTCGAGAACGATGTCTTGAGAAGCATTATGAGCGGCAGGAAGAAGAACAGCAGAACGCCGACAAAGCTCGGCGTCAGATAGCCTGTAAAGATTCCCCAGTCGCGAAGCTTCCTCTTGAAGTGGCTCTTCTTGCGCACCGCAAGCTTCTCACGTCTCTCGGGAGTATCCTCGAATACCGGGATATCCTTGGGAGTAAGCTTCTGGCCTGCAAGAGGAGTAACATTCTTGGGCTTTGGTCTGTTAATGAGCTTAATGTCCGCCTCTTCCTTAGAGATGGACCTGCGCTCTTTGGAGACTAAATCATTCTGCGACCTGACTATCAGCGCAGCGTCCTCAGGCTGTGCAGCCTGGGACCCCGGTCTCATGCCGGTGATCTCCCCTTTATCAGTCATTTGATTTTCCCCGTTAATCCTATTATCCATACTAAAACTTCAGTGTCCCCACACCTCATGAAAATTATACTATCGTGTTAAATTATATCTAATCTGTTTTTTGGTGCAAAATGTGGCAAAGCGGCATCAAAACGGCATCAATTCAAGGGTTTTCGCCCTTTTAAGATGAGTATATCCTTTGTCAGCGCCTAAATAGTATAATTATCAGATAAGATTTAGTAAATATTCGGGTGGCAGGAATGAATCAAAAGGACTCATTGAGTTACAAAACAGGAAGAAAAATTGACGTCAGGAAGCTCTTCCTGATCTGCGCTCTCATCCTTATCTACTGCCCGTTCCTGTACAACAGCATGATCGGCAATTACGTCGGTGACACGGCAATCCAGACGAGGATTGGTCTTGACTGCATCAACAATGCCAGATTCATGCCCATTGAGATATACAGCTGGCACGAAGGACTCAACTGGTGGCCTCACGAATTCGGATGGTACTACATACTCGCCATCGCCTATAAACTGTTCGGCCTTATTGGCATCATCGGTGTTGCCGCAGCCTTCAATTATGCGATAGCCGCAATAGCATTCAGGAAGTACCAGGACAAAGTCCATCCGCTTATAATAGTCGGTGTTGCAGCCGTTGCAAGGCTCCTGTCCTTTCCTAACTACAACGCAAGGCCCCACCTGTTCTCAGAGCTGGCATTCCTTCTCGTGATCTATGTAATGCTCAGCAAAAAGAGTATCTGGTTCAAGTCAGCGTTCTTCTGCGGAGCTGCATTCCTCCTGGCGTGGATCCATGGCGGAATGATCCCCCTGCTGTTCGTATTATTTCTGGTCTTCATCGTCCTTGAAGTAATATACAGACAATTTAAGAATGCGCTTATTTACTGCGGCGCCGCTGCCGCAGCATTCATATGCTCGATCATAAATCCCATCGGAATAAAGGTCTGGACCTATGCCCTCTATCAGTCAGAAGGCAAAGACGTCTGGGCTATTAATATGGAGTGGGCACCGAAAACATTTGAGATCTGGGAAATCGCCGTGGTATTGTTCATCCTCGTTGCATTTGCCGTGGACGGACGAGTTCTGAAGTTTGACAAGGACGCGGTAACAAGGCTCTGCATCTTCTGCATGTTCATAGTTATCTCCTGCAAATACTGCCGCTTCATGAACTTTACGGCTCTCTTCGTTCTTGCTTTGTGCACCGAAGAAGTCCAAAGCCTCATTAAGTGGATCAACGGCAACGTCTTCCGGATCAAAACCGAGAAGATCAGGTTCAGCAATGCGTCTTACTATATTCTCGCTTCATTCTGCGTTCTTTTTTTCGCAGCCATATCAGTCTTCTCATTCGTAAAATACATTCCTACAAACACCATGTCTGACGCCAGCGCCATAGCAGCTTACGACGAGGGTGTCATCACCTGCGTCAAGGACAGAGGTTATAAAAGGATATATAACTCATTCAATTCCGGAACATGGCTTGCTTTCTACGGTATCCCCGTACACATCGACAACCGTTCGGATCTCTATATGGCAAGCTTCTCGGGCACCGATTACATATCTGGTCAGATGATGATCGAGAATATCGAAGAGATGGATGCTTTTGTAGCCAAATACGGCTGTGACGCAATAGTACTGGATCTCCTTCCCGGAACCACAGATGACTGGTTCGCCGATGATCTCTATGCGGCAACCGACAGATATGAAGTCATATACGACAACACCTGCACTTCAGTCCTTAATCCGGACATCAGTTACAGGTGGATGGTCGTTGAATGTATTGATTGATCAGAAGATCAGCTGACAGTCTCAACCTTGATCGTATTTGTGTTGCCGGCCTTGCCGTTGATAAGGCCGCCTGTCATGACGACGTTGTCACCGTTCTCAAGGCAGAGAACATCCTTGGCAACGTTAAGTCCGTGATAGAACATAACGTCCGTTGAATTGAACTCCTCGTTAAGGATCGGAATAACACCCCAGCTTAAGTTAAGTCTTCTCCAGATCCTCTCTGAAGTTGTCATGCCGATGATGTCGATAGGACATCTGAAGCGCGATACCATTCTTGCTGTTACGCCGCTTCTGGAGTGAACGACGATAGCCTTGGCACCTACGTCGATCGCCATCTGGCATGTAGCATGTGAGATAGCGTCAAGATTGTTGCGGATCTTGAATTCCTGCTTATAGAAACGTTCTTTGTAGTTGATGTGATTCTCCGTATATTCAGCTACCTGGGACATGGTCTTAACTGCTTCAACAGGATACTTGCCCGCAGCGGACTCTCCGGAGAGCATTATTGCAGAAGAACCGTCATATACAGCATTTGCAACGTCAGAGATCTCAGCTCTTGTAGGTCTCGGATTGTTGATCATGGACTCGAGCATCTCTGTTGCGGTGATAACACGGCGGCCCAAAAGTCTGCAGCGCTTGATGAGCTGCTTCTGAACGCTGGGCACCTCTACGAACGGGATCTCTACTCCCAGGTCGCCTCTGGCGATCATGATGCCTGCACAGTATTCGGAGATCTCATCGATGTTATCAACACCTGCACGGTTCTCGATCTTGGCAATTACTTCGATATCTTTACCGCCGTTGGCGTCTAAGAACTCGCGCATCTCTATCATGTCTTCCTTACGGGATACAAAAGATGCGGCAACAAAATCGATGTCGTTCCTGATTCCGAACAGGAGGTCCTTCTTATCCTGCTCACTTAAAAAGTCACCCTGCATTACCTTGTTCGGGAAGTTCATGGACTTCTGGTCAGACAGTGTGCCTCCGACGACCACGCTGCAGATCACATCAGGTCCGGAGATTTCCTTGACTTCAAGAATGACAAGTCCGTTGTTGATGAGGACCCTGTCACCGGGATTAAGCTGCTCCGGCAGGAGCTTATATGTGACTGAGACGCGTGTCTCGTCGCCTTCGACTTCGTCAGTCGTAAGTGTGAAAGCAGCGCCGTCAGAAAGTTCGACCTTGTGATCCTTGAATGTCTTGATCCTGTATTCAGGACCTTTCGTATCAAGCATGATCGCTATCGGAAGATTGAGCTTCGTTCTTACGCTCTTGATGAGATCGATCTTCGCCTGATGCTGTTCGTGTGTTCCGTGCGAGAAGTTAAGTCTTGCGACGTTCATTCCCGCTTCGCACATCCGGGATAAGGTCTCTTCGTTGTCTGAAGCAGGACCTATAGTACAAATAATCTTGGTTTTGCGCATATTCTCAAAGATCTCCTTGGACATTCAAAAACTTTTGCCTGATTGTATCATTTGTGCCCCTAAACTTCTGCACAATATTGTAAAATGTTTAAGTCAATATTTTATACATCGGAGGCTTTGCATATGGCAGACGTAAGACCGGAATCCCTAAAAAGAATAACAACCAGAGAATTGGCCGACGCTTTTATCGCTGATCAGATCGCAGCAATAAAAGAACAGGTAGGCGACAAGAAGGTCCTCCTCGCTCTTTCAGGCGGCGTAGATTCTTCAGTAGTAGCAGCACTCTTGATCAAAGCAATCGGAGACAACCTCGTTTGCGTTCACGTTAATCACGGACTTCTCCGTAAGGGCGAGCCTGAGATGGTATGCAAAGTTTTCAGAGACGAGCTCGGCGCTAACCTCATCTATGTCGACGCAGTTGACAGATTCTTAGACCTCCTTGCTGGCGTAACAGACCCTGAGCAGAAGCGTCACATCATCGGTGAAGAGTTCATCAAGGTTTTCGCAGAAGAAGCAGCAAAACTCGACGGTATCGCTTACCTCGCACAGGGCACGATCTATCCTGACATCTTAGAGAGCGAACAGGGTATCAAGGCTCACCACAACGTTGGCGGACTTCCTCCGGAACTCGACTTCGAACTCGTTGAGCCTGTTAAGTATCTTTACAAGGACGAAGTTCGTGTTGTAGGTTCCGCGCTGGGTCTTCCCGACAACATGGTTTACCGTCAGCCCTTCCCCGGCCCCGGACTTGGAGTAAGATGCCCCGGTGCCATCACAAGAGACAGACTCGAAGCAGTAAGAGAGTCCGATGCCATCCTCAGAGAAGAATTCGAAAAGGCCGGCCTCGCAGGCAAGGTATGGCAGTACTTCACTGTAGTTCCTGACTTCAAGTCCACAGGCATCAAGGACGGCAAGAGAGCATTCGAGTGGCTCTGCATTGTCCGTGCGATCAACACCACAGACGTAGTTCAGGTAACAGTTGAGCCCATCGATTACGATCTCATGTGCCGCATCACAGACCGTATCACCCACGAAGTTCCCGGCATCAACAGAGTCCTCTACGACTACACACCGAAACCGACAGCTACGGTCGAGTACGAGTAATATTATTTGCTCGCTAAGGTCCTCCGCGCTTCGCTTGTGCGGAAATCGCTCGCAAACAATATTGCTCTCTTGATTGAGAAATAAACTTTGAAAGCTCCTGATCAGTCAGGAGCTTTTTATATCAAGAGTTCTTTGCTTGGATGATATAATCATCTTGTCTGAGGGAGTGATTCCTTGGTACAGAAAATTGACAGTTTTATAGACTATGACAAATCGGAGTTTGCAGAGGTTGCATGGAATAATATGGAATCAGATTACAAGACTAAGTCGAAAAAAAGAGTAGCCATACTGGTGACAATAATAACGCTTTTAGTTCTTATCCTTTTTGTTCTCCCTTCGGGAAGTGGGCGTATGACTGATGGCGGAACCACTTACTACACTCCAATGGTTTTTCATTGGTACATGATATATGATTACAGCACCCGCCGGCCTTCTGTTCCAGTTTATCCTCATGATGGAGAAGAACATGAGCCGCCAACGACGAAGACTGTTTCAGGTGGGATAACAGTATATCTATTCAACCAGAAGATTTATGATAATAGCTATACAACTGAAGTCCCAATAGATGAATAATCAGCAGGAAATGTAACTATGACCATTTTCCGGACGGTATGTTCAGGTTTGAGAAAAGATTATAAACTCATTAGAAAAGAGGATTTGAATATGAATATTGCAGTAACCTATGAAAACGGAAATGTATTCCAGCATTTTGGACATACCGAGAAGTTCAAGATCTATTCGGTAGAAGATGGCAAGATTGTAGGCAGCATGGTTGTCGATACCAACGGAAGTGGTCACGGTGCACTTGCCGGTTTCCTTCAGGAGCATTCAGTTGACACACTCATCTGCGGTGGAATCGGCATGGGTGCTCAAATGGCACTGGCTGAAGCCGGAATTAAAATCTATGGCGGTGTTCAGGGCAACGCAGACGATGCTGTCAATGCTCTTTTAGCCGGCAATCTGGCTTATGATCCTGATGCAAGATGCGATCACCACGATCATCAAGAGGATCACGATTGCGGCAACCACGGCTGTGGCGGTAACTGCCATGCTTCTTGAGGTATTTGATTCTATAGGTTAAGAGGAAAATTTATGAACAGTCAGATCGAATTCATGATGATATTTCAGGAGATACTGTTCTATTTAGTCAGACCGGTTATCTATCTGGCCATTACAGTGTTCGGATTCATCATATTATTCAGTAAGACCAAGTCCACGAGGATATTAGGATTATCTTTTGTGTTTACTTCCTTTGCCAATCTTCTGGAATGCGCATCGATCTTTGTTGTGCGGCTCGGTAATCAGGCGGTGTATATGAATTATGTCAATGTCGAGAGTATATTGCAGATGGTCATCATGATCGCAACTCCTCTCTGTATGTGCATCTTCATACACAGGAATTACGGCAAGAAGTTTATATACATTCCGTTGCTTATCCTGCCGGTACTGAATAATGTTGCCAGGATTGCCATTAATAACGCGTTCAATAGTTTTGGAATGCCCGTAAACGACTTCGTCATGTGGACAAACACGGTAAATGCTATAAACGGTTTTGTTATCGGTGCAGTGTCAAGCGTGATCCTGATAATTGTTTTCTACAAGAACAGGAAGAAGGAACCGGTTATCCCCCTGACGTGGATATTTGAGATCGTAGACCTCGCCGGAAGTGTGTTTTATACTTTCTTCTTATGTATTTCCTATCTGACCATGTACCAGGACGGCAAGATGGCATCGGACTTCTCAAACTCTGCCGCTATGACGGCTGGTTTCCTGATGGCCTTGATCAGTATGGCTTTCCCGGTTTACGTTATGGTCATGGCATTTAAGAAGGGAAAGATCGAAAGCACAAGATGAAAAAGAAAAACATAATCAACAGCATTATGTACTTGAAAGGAGTGGAAATATGGCAAGCGTATTTAAAGTGTATGGAATAACAGATGACGCAAAAGAATGGTATGTTCAGCAGTCTTTGGGAGATGTTCAATGGGAATACGATGAGGTGTTAGGTTATCATAGCGGAGATATATATGTAAAGCAATATGATGACTGTGCTTCTTTCGAGGATACTTCT
>JAILHX010000143.1 GCA_024695565.1 Saccharofermentans sp.
GATCTTGGAAGAAAACAGGACACCTGCTGACAAGACAGAAGAAGATAAAGTATAATTCATCTGTTGCTCCAATAGTCTAATGGATAGAATAGCGGTTTCCGGTACCGTAGATGCGGGTTCGATTCCTGCTTGGAGCGCCAAGAATAAAAAGCTTTTGCAACGTACGAACAGTAATTTGCCTGCGGCAAATTAACTAGTTGCAAAAGCTTTTTTACTTGGCGTAGAAACGGGATAGCCTGGGGCAAATTAACTAGTTGAAAGAAGCTTTTTAATTGGCGTCGGAAAGGGAATTGCCTGCGGCAAATTAACTAGTTGCAAAGGTCTGTTTACTTGGCATCGGAAGGGGAATTGCTATTACCCCGTCACCCTGTAATCAACGTCAAAAGACACGATCTCTTCGCCGCTGCCGTCTAACATAACGAAGCGGTCGGTGTCCCAGTAATGGAAGCGGCCGTCTGTTGCTTCGAGGGTCCAGCGGCTTCCGGTGTAGCTGAAAAGTTCCTGGCCATCGGGGAGGGAATAGACGGTCAGAAGGCCGTCCTTTTCGATGACCATGTAGACATCGCCTGTGACGTCATCTCTAAAAACTTCGATGAAGCCTTCTCCGCTAACAATGAGATTTAAGTCCGCATCATAGACGTGCCACTCGTTAGTCTCTGCGTTGCCGTAATTCTTGTTGTCGGCGACGATGTAGCCATACTTAAAGGTGTAAGCGAACATGTCTTCTTTGGGAAGTATTGCGCCGGTGTTGAGATTGATTATCTCCGCATTGCCGGTGATGGTGTCGTAGAATATATCGCCCTCACCGTAGTCATACCAGTCCCTTAAATATGTTCCGGTGTTGTCGACCGAATAATCAAAAGTGTTCAGAAGTACCAGGTCTTTGTCGTAAACTTGCGTCTTCTTACCGTCAGCAACCGCAATCCGGCCAAACGAAGTCTTTACCATAGAGCCGCCCGGAACGCTCATTGAATTGACTTCCTGCCAATCTGTATCGTAGATAGTTAATTCATTGTTTTGTGCGATCAGGAAGAGGTCATCTGTGACGAATCCTGCGTAAGCATCTTCGTCATCTATGATCTGGTTTCCGAGCATATCGTATACCGCCAAACCCTCGCCTGCCATGTCCAATGAGATAATGACATTTCCGAAGATGTAAGGATTCCTAAAACCCGAAGTTAAGTCGCCAAGCAGCTTGCCGCTCGCGTTGTCGATAAGCATGGTCTTGTAGTAGAACTGGCTGCGGTTGATCATGACGGTGCTGGTATCGTCTGTGTAAAGCACTGAGAGCTGGGATTTCTCAGCTATCAGAGTTATCTCTTCTTCGTCAATCGTGACTGCCTTCGTATCAATAACGTTGAGGTCATTGCCGATGCCTGATACCCAGAGCTTTCCGTCCTCGTAAGTGCTGCCGTAGAAGCAGACGCCGTCTGCTCTGTTGCCTTGTGCCACTGCTGCTCCGTCGTAAATGAGGCCTGTAAAAACAGCGCCGTTATCGGAGATAAAACCGTATTTGCTGACACCGGAATCTGTGTGTCTGACGATGTATGTTTTCGCGTCCTCGGCATAATAGACCCAATCAAAAAGCGTATTGCAGACCAGCTCACCGTCCAGTGTGACGAAAGAATAGTATGCTATGTTATTTTCCTTGGTCCAGTTGTCCTCGAGATATCCGCGCACGCACGGGATTATGAGGCCTCTGTCGGCCGGCTCAAAATCCACATCCACCGGACCGGACGCGGGGCTATCTGCTTCTTCGGTCACAGTGGTATCATCGGTCGGGTCACTGTCATCAGGAAAAACGGTCTCAGATGTAGTTGTAGCCTCAGTCGTGTCCGAAGTCCTGCTGCCTGATTCCTGCGGCAATGCGCAGCCGGCCAGAGAAGCCGTTAATGCAATGACGGTTATGAACGATGCGAACTTTTTCATATATTGAGCTCCTTATTCAGCAATGGCTTTTACAATATATACAGTTAAAGGCGGAGGATTGTTGCAGCCTGCCTGAATAATGATCTCCGGTTACTAAGCATCACAACCCGGCAGCCCCGAGCGCATAACGACTAAAGAATTGGCTCTTCGTATTTTTTGTGGGAATATAACTGATTCAATTGAATGGCCGGAGCCATAGTAAATTCGCGGCTAAATTTGCGGCTGCCCCCTCACATATGCCCTCAAATCTCATCATGTATTCAAAATTTGAGGCTAAACTTGAGGCCTTACCCTCAAATTCTGCCGCGAATTGAAGCAGTGCTTGAAAAGGGAAGATACATATCAATTCCACTCTGTACAAAGACACGGACAGGTTGAGATTGCTTCAATCCTACAAAAAACGGAAGAACCAAATCATTGCATTTTCTTATGTTCAGACCGTTTACAACATCAGCTCCAAACAGCCCTACATTCGTGCAAATTATTAATTGCTAGAGGCTTCTCCTATTCTTATAATTTCGAAGTTTGAATAACCAGAATTTATAAGAGGATGTTATGAGCGAGTTTAAACCCAAGTTATTTTCCGTCTTGAAGAACTATTCAGGATCACAGCTTGTTAAGGATATTGTTGCCGGAATCATCGTAGCGATCATCGCGCTGCCGCTGTCTATCGCGCTTGCGATCGCATCGGGAGTCGGTCCTGAAGCAGGTATCTACACAGCGATCGTTGCAGGATTTATCGTATCCTTCTTAGGCGGCAGCCGCGTGCAGATCGCAGGTCCTACGGCAGCATTTGCCACCATCGTTGCGGGCATCGTAATGAAGGACGGAACAGAGGGCCTCATCGTCGCCACCATCATGGCAGGCATCATCCTCATCGTCATGGGCTTCTGCAGATTCGGAAGCCTCCTCAAATATATTCCCGATCCGATCACAACGGGTTTTACTGCGGGCATCGCGGTTACCCTGTTCATCGGTCAGATCAAGGACTTCACGGGCATCGTTTACCAGAACGGCGAAAAGCCCGTCGAGACCGCAGAGAAGATCAAGGCTCTTGTATTTAATGCCGCAACGGTCAACTGGCAGGCAGTCCTCATCGGCCTTTTAGCGCTCGTTATCCTCATCCTTAGCCAGAAGTTCCTGAAGAAGATCCCCGGCTCGTTCATCGCAGTCATCGTAACTGCCGCGATCGTAGAGATCTTCCACCTCGACGTTAACACTATCGGCAAGCAGTTCGAGAGCATCCAGGCAGGCCTTCCCATGCTCAGCATCAACACTTCGATGTTCTCGTTCGAGATGATCCGCGGACAGCTCTCAAACGCAGTAACGATCGCGTTTTTGGCAGGCGTTGAATCACTGCTCTCCGCCGTCGTCGCAGACAGCATGATCGGTTCAAAGCACAAGCCCAACATGGAGCTTGTCGCACAAGGTGTAGGCAACATCGCATCTGCGTGCCTCGGAGGTATCCCCGCAACAGGCGCCATCGCGAGAACTGCTGCCAACATCAAGAACGGCGGCCGCACACCTGTAGCAGGCATGGTCCACTCCGTCACGCTTCTTCTTGTAGTCGTATTCCTCATGCCTTTTGCAAAGCTCATTCCGATGCCCTGCATCGCAGCGATCCTTTTCCAGGTTGCATATAACATGAGCGGATGGAGACGTTTTGCCCGTCAGGTCAAGAGCGCGCCCAAGAGCGACATCATCGTCCTTCTCATCACGTTCGCGCTCACGGTTGTTTTCGATCTCGTTGTAGCGATCGAAGTCGGAGTGCTCCTTGCTGCCGTCCTCTTCATGAAGAGAATGAGCGAAGTAACCCAGGTTGCAGGCTGGAAAGACGTCGATCCCGAGAACGATCCCGACAGCATCGACCTCCGCGTTCTTCCCGAGCACACTATCGTCTATGAGATCACGGGCCCGATGTTTTTCGCGACCGCAGGAAAGATACTTCAGATCTCGCCCAAGGAAGATACCAGGGCACTCGTTCTCCGCATGAGAAGCGTCAGCACGATCGATGCGACAGCGATGCGCAACTTGGAGCTCTTGAGCGACGACTGCAGGAACCGCGGCGTCCAGCTCATCATGTCGCATGTCAACGAGCAGCCGATGAAGGTCATCCGGAAATCAGGATTCGACAAGAAGCTCGGCGAAGACAACTTCTGCGCGCACATCGACGACGCGCTCGCCAGAGCCCAGGAGATCGTCACTTCTGAAGCCAAAGTCTGATTACCAAGTTCTCGAAAAAGATCAGCGGCTCAGATAATCGATGACACCCTGAATGATCTCGGGGTTCGGATAACCCGCTTTGTCTCTGCCTTCGATGCCGTATACCATTGCGTACGCGAAGTTATCCGCCATGCATTCTTCAGGATCTATTACATAACCTGTGTTTGTTCCGAACACTTCATCGAAGTTTGAAGCCTGCTCGGGCGTATAGTAGATATCCGTTCCGTCTATCGGAATAAGCGCAGTAGTGCTGCACGTCATGAAGCTTGCCTGCGCCTCATCGTAATGCATCGTCGTGACATAATCCGTGAAGCAGTCTGTCTCCTGACCGTCGATAATGAACGTCGCATATGAGTTGTGATGCTCAACGTCAGGATTTGTTATGTGGTATTCGAAAACACTGTCCGGAAGCTCAAAATCAGTATCAACGACCGTGAAATTTACGAGCGAATACATCGCT
>JAILHX010000157.1 GCA_024695565.1 Saccharofermentans sp.
CATCGCTGCTAAGGCTGTTGCATTCAAGGAAGCACTCTCTCCTGAGTTCAGAGCATATGCAGAGCAGATCGTTAAGAACGCTAAGGCTATGAGCGAAGCTCTTCTTAGCAGAGGAGTTAACCTCGTTTCCGGCGGTACAGACAATCACCTGATGCTCATCGACTTAAGAGGCACAGGCGTTACAGGCGCTATGCTCCAGGAGCGTTTGGATGACGTAAACATCACTGCAAACAAGAACACGATTCCTTTCGATCCCGAGAAGCCGACAGTTACATCAGGCGTACGTGTAGGTACACCTGCTGCTACAGCAAGAGGCTTCAAGGAAGAAGACTTCGTTGAAGTTGCAAACATCATTGCTGACTGCATTTTCGATTACGAGAACAAGAAGGAAGATTCTATCAAGAGAGTTAAGGCTCTTACTGATAAGTATCCCGTATATCCTGATATCGTTTGATCAGGACTTAAGAGCCTAAGGTTCGCTGATTAGGATTATGGAAAACGGCAAACCGCTTGCTTACAGAATGTCTCCGATGACTCTAGATGAGTATGCGGGGCAGGAGCATATTATCGGCAAGGGTAAGATGCTCAGACGAATGATTGAGGCAGACAGACTGTCTTCGATCATTTTGTTCGGTCCGCCCGGAGTCGGCAAGACAGCTTTGGCAAGGGTTATAGCCAATTCCACAAGTTCCAGGTTCGAGCAGCTCAATGCTGTCACCGCAGGTGTCTCAGATATCAAGAATGTAGTTGCGGATGCTTCTAATCCGCTGCTTTCCGAGGGACGCAAGACAGTCCTTTTTATCGACGAGATCCACAGATTCAATAAGCTTCAGCAGGATGCGCTCCTTCCTTATGTTGAGGACGGAACGGTCATACTTATCGGTGCTACCACAGAGAACCCGTTCTTTGAGGTCAATAAGGCTCTGGTATCGAGATCTACCGTATTCCAGCTCTATCCGCTCGAAGCAAAAGACATCGTTAAGATCCTTAAGAATGCTTTGGAAGATAAAGAGAGGGGTCTTGGTGAGACTGATGTTAAGATCTCCGAAGAGACACTTCTCAAGATTGCCGAGACATCCAACGGCGACGGCCGTACGGCGCTTAATTCCATTGAACTTGCAGTTATAACCACTCCGCCTTCAGCTGACGGTTCCATAGTCATTACTGATGAGGTAATGAAGGAGTGTATCCAGATAAAGACCGTTATTTTTGATAAGGACGGCGAGAATCACTACGACAATATAAGCGCCATGATCAAGTCCATGAGAGGCTCTGATCCTGATGCTGTTATCCTTTACCTCGCGAGGGCCCTTGCTGCCGGCGAGGATATTGAGTTCCTTGCAAGAAGAATAATGATCTGTGCAGCAGAAGACGTCGGTATGGCTAATCCCAACGCTTTGCTGGTAGCCGTTGCCGCATATGAATGCGCGAGGACCGTAGGAATGCCTGAGGCCAGGATACCGCTCGCTGAGGCCGCCATAACAGTTGCAACTTCACCTAAGTCTAATGCGGCATATCTTGCTATAGACAGCGCTCTTAATGATGTCAGGACAACTGATACGGGTGTGGTTCCCATGCATTTAAGGAATGCTCCTGCCAAGGGTATGGAAGAATTAGGTTATTCAGTAGGATACAAGTATCCTCACGATTTCCCGGGGCACATCACCGGGCAGCAGTATATGACTGACAAAACACTGGGGAAGAAGTATTATAATCCCACGGATATAGGATATGAGCGCAAGGTAAACGAATACCTTGACTACGTTAAGAAGATGATAGAGCAGGAGAAGAACAATGCGTAAATTAACAGCCGTTTTGGCAGCCGTTATGGTTATGGTAATGGTTTTCACCGGATGCGGAGCTCAGGAAGTAACCGTTGAATCCCCCGTAACGGTCGATCAGGTCCATACTGAAGGCAAATATGCTGCAAGAGCCTTTATCGAATCACTGTTCAGAGACGACAGGGCTTTGTTCGAAGCCTGCTATCCCGAAGGATTCTTAAATGATCTCAATGCCTCTGCCGGAGTTGATGTTTTCGAGCAATACAAAGGAGTAATGAAGGTCAGCGGCCAGTTCGTCGGAACAGGCTTTGCCGCCTACAGGGAATATACTGTTGCAAACGGTTATGACGAGGCGTTCTTAAGGTCTCGGATCACCAACGTTACAGGCCTTCAGTACAGCCAGGTAGGTGAGATCCAGCTCCAGAAGATCAAGGTGTTCTTCAAGTACGATACCGAAGAAGTAAACACGGATTTCTACATCATCGTCTATGAATCACAGGGCGCATGGTATGTATTAGAGTCCATCAACGTGGAGAAGACTTTCTGATATGAAGTTCTGTATTCAGGTAGTAAAGCAGGCATCTGTTGATATCGAAGGTAAGCGGGTGGCATCCATAGGCCCCGGAATGCTTGTCCTTATGGGTGTGGGTAAAGAAGACGATGAAGCAGTCGCGGACAAGATGATCGCCAAACTTCTTAAGATGCGTATATTCTCTGACAGCGAGGGCAAGACTAACTTAAGCCTTGCTGATATTGACGGCGAGATGCTCCTCGTATCACAGTTCACGCTCTATGCTGACTGCAGACACGGCAACAGACCGTCTTTTACGAACAGTATGGGTCCACAGAGAGCCAATGAGCTCTATGAATATGCTGCTTCTGTCATCAGGCCTCAGGTAAAGAACCTTGAATTAGGCGTGTTTGGCGCCGATATGCAGGTGAGCCTGATAAACGACGGTCCCTTTACAGTCATCCTTGATTCTGAGGACATTTAAGGCCTGTTTGACTTATTTGAGTCCGAAAATATCACTTGTTTGAAATATTATATATATATTATTTTGTTAAAATGGCCAGTAGTGGTAGAATAACATGACTACGAATATTCATTTTCGGGAGAATTCTAATGGCTAATTCTAAGAACGGCAATTACGGCGGCGGTGACTCAAGAGAAGTTTTGAGTTGTTCTTTTTGCGGTAAATCAGAGTATGAGGTACCGAGACTTTTCTCCGGCGTTAACTGCTATATATGTATTGACTGTATCAGAACAGCTTATGGCATCGTAGCTGAGGAAGAGAAGGTCAACAAGAAGCGCAAGATGCGCAACATCAAGCCTAAGAAGCTTATCACTCCACGTGAGATCAAGGATAAGCTTGACGATTACATTATCGGTCAGGACGAAGCCAAGATCGCTCTTTCAGTTGCTGTCTATAACCATTACAAGTGTGTATTTGCAGATCTTCCTACAGATGATACTGAGATGTCAGAGAGCAATATCCTTTTGCTCGGTCCCACAGGTTCAGGTAAGACACTCCTTGCCCAGACACTTGCAAGGATCCTTAATGTTCCTTTTGCGGTTGCTGATGCTACGAGCCTTACACAGGCAGGTTACGTCGGTGAAGACGTAGAGAACATTCTGTTAAAGCTCATCATCGCAGCTGATTACGATATCGAGAGAGCCCAGACAGGCATCATCTATATCGACGAGATCGATAAGATCGCCAAGAAGTCCGAGAACGTTTCCATCACACGTGACGTAAGCGGTGAGGGCGTTCAGCAGGCACTCCTTAAGATCCTGGAGAGCACAGTTGCAAATGTCCCTCCGAAGGGCGGCAGAAAGCATCCTAACGAAGAGTGCATCAAGATCGATACGACAAATATCCTTTTCATCTGCGGCGGTGCTTTTGACGGTTTGGATGAGATCATTGCCCAGAGAGTCGAGCAGAAGCAGTACGGCTTCGGTGCGGATATCCAGTCCAAGAAGGACCGTAACAGCGGATTCTATTTCCACGATGTAAAGCCTGACGATCTTATGAAGTTCGGCCTTATTCCTGAGTTTATAGGACGACTTCCTGTTACTGTCGCTCTGGATAAGCTTGATAAGGCAGCTCTCGTCAGAGTTCTTACAGAACCCAAGAATGCGATCATCAAGCAGTATCAGAAGATGCTTAAGCTTGACGACGTTGAACTTATTTTCGAGGAAGATGCTGTCGAAGCAATCGCCGATATGGCTATTCAGCAGAATATCGGTGCCAGAGGATTAAGATCTATCATCGAGGCATCAATGAGAGACGTAATGTTTAATATTCCTTCCGAGAAGGATGTTAAGCAGTGCATCATAAAGCGTGAGACTATCGAAGAAGGCAAGCAGCCTGTTCTTATTTACAAGAACGGAACGCAGACCAGAGAGTTCACCGATCCTAACACAAGCGGCGCTGCATTAGGCGTCAGCTGATAACTTAGCTGATAACATACTGATAACAAATTAGAAGGAGGACATAAGCTATGGCAGAATCTTATAATCTTTGTCTTGATATCGGCGGTACAAAGGTTCTTGGAGTTATCTTCAATTCCAAGAAAGAAGTCGTGTACAGACTTAAGAAGAAAACCAAGGCCGGCGGTGATTCCTCCGCGAACGTTGAGGAGGTTATCATCAACGTTGCAAAAGAGCTTATTGATGCTTCCGGCATCAAGAAGAGCGACATCCATGCTATTGCAGCAGGCGCTCCAGGTGTTATCGACCAGGATAAAGGCGTAGTTCTTTTCTCACCCAATCTCCCCTGGAAGAATTACAACATCAGGAAGCCCATTGAAGACGAATTCGGATGCCCGTTCTATATCGGTAACGACGTTAATGTCGGCGTTTTGGGCGAATACAAGTACGGCGCTGCGAAGGGTTATAAGAATGTCGTGGGCCTTTTTGTCGGAACAGGTATGGGCGGCGGTCTTATTCTTAACGGCGAGCTTTTTACAGGCAATAAGTTCAAGGCAGCAGAGTACGGACACATGATCCTCGATCCCGAGGGACCTTTGTGCAACTGCGGTCAGAGAGGATGTCTTGAAGCTTTCTCCAGTAAGCAGGGTATGTCTTCTTACATCAGACAGCAGGTTTCAAGAGGCAGAAAGTCTTCCATGGCTGAATATGTCGAGAACGGTGTATTCAAGTCTAAGGCTCTTAAGAATGCATTGGCTGAAGGCGATGCTGTCGCATGTGAAGCGGTCAACCGCGCATGCCACTATCTCGCTGTCGCTTCAGGCAACCTCGTTAATACATTCAGTCCCGACGTGGTGGTTTACGGCGGCGGAGTTATCGAGGCAGTAGGTGATATCTTCATTGAGAAGATCCTGTCAGAAGTAGACAGATACTGCATGCCTTCGATAAGAACAACAGTTGATTTCAAGAAAGCAGCATTAGGAGATGACTCTATTCTCTACGGTGCGCTCTCAATGATAAAGAAGTAAGAGAGGATATCAGAACAGTTTATGGCAAGAATTGATTCTATCAGCAAAGCATTTGATCCCAATGAGGCCGAGAGCAGGCTTTATGCTAAGTGGATGACAAGCAATTATTTTCAGCCCAAGGCAGGTAAGACAGGGAAGAAGTTCTCTATCGTGATGCCCCCGCCGAATATTACAGGTCAGCTCCACATGGGTCACGCTTTGGATAACACTTTGCAGGATACCCTCACAAGATATAAGAGAATGGCAGGCTACGAGACACTCTGGCTGCCCGGTACTGACCACGCATCCATCGCTACGGAAGCTAAGATCGTTGAGGCTATGCGTAAGGAAGGTCTCACAAAGGACGATTTGGGACGTGATAAGTTCCTTGAGAGAGCATGGGCATGGAAGGAACAGTACGGCGGAAGGATCGTAGAGCAGCTCAAGAAGATCGGTTCTTCATGTGACTGGACGCACGAGCGCTTCACAATGGATGAAGGATGCTCTGAAGCCGTTAAGGAAGTTTTTGTTAAGTACTACAATCAGGGTTTGATCTACAGAGGCGAGAGGATCATCAACTGGTGTCCTCACTGCCTTACATCCATCTCAAATGCTGAGGTTGATTATGCAGATCAGGCAGGCCACTTCTGGCATTTAAGATATCCCTTCGAGGATGGTTCGGGATACATTAATCTTGCTACAACAAGACCTGAGACATTGTTAGGCGATACTGCTGTTGCCGTTAACCCTAAGGATGAGCGTTATAAGGATTTTATCGGCAAGATGCTGGTTCTGCCTCTCGTTGGCCGTAAGATCCCCGTTATCGCTGATGATTACGTTGATATCGAATTCGGTACCGGTGCAGTTAAGATCACACCTGCACACGATCCTAACGACTTCGAAGTAGGCCAGCGTCACGGTCTTGAGGTAATCAATGTTCTGACACCTGATGCCAAGATCACAGAAGATTATCCCAAGTATGCCGGCATGGACAGATATGAAGCCCGTGAAGCTATCGTTAAGGACCTTCAGGATGGCGGATATCTCACAGAGATCGAAGACTATTCACACAACGTCGGTACATGCTACAGATGCGGTACCACAATCGAGCCCCGTGTATCTCTCCAGTGGTTCGTTAAGATGGAAGAGCTCGCTAAGCCTGCTATCGAGGCAGTAAGAAACGGTTCCATCAGATTCGTTCCCGAGAGATTCTCCAAGAACTACTTCAACTGGATGGAAGATATCAGAGACTGGTGTATCTCCAGACAGCTCTGGTGGGGTCACAGGATCCCTGCATTCTATTGCGATGACTGCGGTGAGATCGTTGTTACAAAGGAAGATACATGCACATGCCCTAAGTGCGGCAAGGAGATGAGACAGGATCCCGATACTCTCGATACATGGTTCTCATCTGCTCTCTGGCCGTTCTCAACATTGGGCTGGCCTGATAAGACTGAAGATCTCGCTAAGTTCTATCCTACGGATACACTGGTTACAGGTTATGACATCATCACATTCTGGGTATCCAGAATGATCGTAGCCGGTATGGCACACATGAATGACGTTCCTTTCCGTGACGTATTGATCCACGGTCTCGTAAGAGACTCTCAGGGACGTAAGATGAGTAAGTCTTTGGGCAACGGTATCGATCCTCTCGAGATCATTGACCAGAACGGTGCCGATGCACTGAGATTTGCTCTCGTTACAGGTAATGCTCCGGGCAATGACCAGAGATTCCAGGAAGATAAGATCCTGATGGGAAGAAACCTCTCCAACAAGATCTGGAACGCTATGAGATTCGTTGTCATGAACACAGATGACGATTTCACACCTGATATGGTTGATGAGTCCATCTTCACGACAGAAGACAAGTGGATCTTAACTGAACTCCATAACCTTATCTCCGAAGCTACTGTAAATCTCGACAACTACGAGTTCGGTGTTGCCCTGAGCAAGATCGTTGATTTCCTCTGGGACAACTTCTGCGACTGGTACATCGAGATCACAAAGAGCAGACTTTACGACAAGGAATGCAAGACAAGGAACAATGCAATCTATCTTCTTAACTACGTCCTGAGCGAAGCTATGAAGCTCCTGCATCCTTTCATGCCTTTCCTTACAGAAGAAGTTTATTCCAACCTTGTAATCGCTGATAAGGCCGAGTCGATCATGATCGCCGAGTGGCCTGAGGCTGACAAGGTTTTGAACAGCCCTGAAGATGCAGAGATGATGAACACCCTTATGGATGCCATCAGAGGTATCCGTGCAGTCCGTAAGAATATGGACGTAGCGCCTTCGCGCAAGGCTCACATCATCGTTGTAACTTCATCTGATAAGATCGCCGATATGTTCATACAGGGCGAAGGATTCCTCGAAAGACTCGCTTCAGTAAGCAGCCTTGAGACCAGAAAAGACAAGGCAGGAATCCCTTCAACAGCTGTAGCTGCAGTATTCGGCGGCGGCGAGATCTACATTCCTCTCGAAGACCTTATCGACATAGCCAAAGAGCTTGAGAGACTCGATAAGGAAAAGACAAGACTGGATGGCGAGATCAAGCGACTTAACGGTAAGCTTTCTAATGAATCGTTTGTAAGTAAGGCTCCTGCGGCAGTAGTTGATCAGGAGAGGGCAAAGTTGGCTAAGTATGAAGAGATGTATGCAAATTTAGCCGACAGAATTGAAGTTTTAAGCAAATAACCAAGGAGGATCTATTATGGAAGAACTGGGGAACAAAGCATTGATCGAAAAGCTCCCGAAGGAAGGTGTGCATTGCTATCCTGCAAACCCTTCGAAGATCACACTTAACAGAATCGTATCTGTTATCGTATGCGTAATCGGCCTTTTCCTTTTATGCTTCGGTCTTATCAAGGTTGCAAATACTGATCTGATCCTGAAGATCGCTCTGTGCGTAGTCGGCGGTCTTTCAACGATCATCAGCATTCTCGTATTTGCTCAGTCTTTCCTCATTGCCAAATATCGTGTAGCAGTTGACTATAACGAGAAGAACGTTGTATTGAGATACCGTTACAGCAAGATCGCCATTCCTTTCGAGAACTTCGACGGAAGAGACGGTTCACCCGACCAGGCAGAAGCTCTTATTGACAAGAACTTCAAAAAGGACGCTACATTCTATCTCGTTCTTGATGATGTTTTCGAAGATGCATGCTATCAGACATCTTCTTCAGACCTCGAGTCTGTTGATGACTTCAAGCAGCTCCGTGAAGAGTGCTTCAAGATCGCTGAAGCTTACGGCGCTCGCAACAGCAAGGACAAGGTTAAGTTCTACTATGAGAAGGACGAGCCTGAGAAGGATGCCGGTTCCACAGATATCGACGCCATGATCGAAGAGACCAAGGCAGAGCAGAAGGCTGACGCTGAGGCAGAAGCTGCTAAGAGAGCTGAAGAGCAGGCTGCAAGAGAAGCAGAAGAAACTGCTGAAGAAGCAACTGAAGAAGCAGATGATGCCAAGTCAGAGGAGAAATCCGACGAAGAGTGATCTTCTGATCAATTGAAATCAAAGAGGTTGTCTTGGGTTGAGGCAACCTTTTTAAATGTCTTTTAGTAATTCTTTCTTTTCTTCAGCGGTGAGATAACGCCATTTGCCGGTCTCTAAGTCACCTAACATTATGTTCATGAATCTGATGCGCTTAAGTCTTGTGACCCTGTAGCCCAAGTATTCGCACATGCGCCTGATCTGGCGGTTTAATCCCTGGTGAAGGATTATCCTGAATGTCTTGTCGTTGACGGGTTTGAGTTTGCAGGGAAGTGTCAGTTGTCCCAACACCGGAACGCCTGATTCCATCTGCTTTATAAAGCTCTTATCGTAAGGACGGTTGACAGTTACAACATACTCTTTCTCATGACCGTTCTCAGCCCGAAGGAGCTTATTTACTATCGATCCGTCATTAGTAAGCAGTATAAGGCCTGAAGAGTTCTTGTCGAGGCGGCCGACAGGGAAGATGCGGTCCTTGTAGCCGATGTAATCTACGATATTGGACGGATCTCTGCTGTCTGTCGTGCAGGTAACTCCGAGGGGCTTATTGAAGGCAATATAGACCATTGAATCGTCAGGCGTGATCCTTCTGCCTGATACTTCGACGTCGTCGCCGTCATTTACCTTCGTGCCCTGAACAGCAACAATGCCGTTGATCGTGACTTTGCCGCTCTCGATCAGAGTATCTGCTTCTCTTCTTGAGCAGAGACCTGATGATGCAATATATTTGTTTAGTCTTATACCTTCGGAATCAGTCCCAGACATCCGGAACCTCGGCCTTTGTCAGAGTGAATGTGAAGGTGGAACCTTCCTCATACTTGCTGTTGACCGTAATGGTCTCGCCCATGTAAGTTAAGAGCTCCTTGGCGATAGAGAGACCTAAGCCTGAACCCTTCTTACCGCGCGCACGGTCAGCCTTAAAGAACCTGTCGAAGATATGGCCGATATCGTATTCATGGATACCGAGACCCGTGTCGGCAACTGAGATGTAAACCTTCTTCTCAGCTTCTATATAGTCTGTTGAGATAGTTATGGACTTGCCAGAAGGCGTATATTTCTTGGCATTGTCCAGAAGGATGACCATGATCTGCTCAACACGGTCAGGGTTACCGACAACAGTAGGGAGCTCTCCGTAATTGTTCTGAACGGAGAAATTGATTCCGGCTTCCTTCATGACGGGCTTAAACCTGATCTCAATGTTGGAGATAAGGGTATTAAGATTGAAGGGGAAGGTCTTGAACGCGAGCGTTCTGGACTGGAGTTTGGAGAGCTCTAACATGTCGTCGATAAGACGGGAGAGTCTCATTGTCTCGTTCAGAATGATCTGATAGTAACGCTGGCGGTCTTCCTCTTTCTTAACCATGCCGTCAGACAGAGGCTCAATGAGACCTCTTAATGTCTGGAGAGGAGTTCTGAGCTCGTGAGAGATATTGGCGACGTAATCCTGACGGAAACGCTCGTTCTTCTGTTCCTCGAAGATATCACGGAAGAATCCCGTTGCGCCGATGATCACGGTGTTGTCGCTTGAATCGTACTTAGGAATGATCGTGCACTGGTAAGCATAGTCACGGTTATCGATCCTTCTGGTCTTTGTCTCGCCTGTGGAGATGCATTCTTCAAAATCCTTCCATACGTCATCGAAAGGAATGAGCTGGAGTCTTTCCGTGAACATGTTGTTCTTCTCGGCACGGTCGAAAAGATTGTGGATAGCCTTGTTGGTGGTAACCGGAACGGAATCCTTATCAACAACGACGATACCGTCTGAGATGACGTCGAAGATATCCTGCAGCTGGTTACGCTCTGTCGTAAGGTCGCTGATGGACTTCGAGAGCCTGTCTGCCAGGAAGTTGAATGACTGACCGAGCTCACCGATCTCACCCTTATGCGATTCATCGGCTCTGGCGTTGAAATTTCCTTTACCGTATTCCATCGCGATCTCGTTGATCTCCTGAAGAGGGAGTACCATCCGGCTTACGAACGCATAGGCAGGTACAAGCATTAATGCTGCTGCCATGAGGGTCGAGAGAAGCAGGATGTTGAGGTATTTGACAACGAGGTCGTTATATCCGTTGAGATAGGCGATCGAATACAGGGTATATGGTTCACCGTCGATAGTAAGAGGCATGCTTGTTACGAGGATCATCTGGTCTATGCTCAGGTAATCTTTGATAGCCCACTTTAAACCGTTGTAATCTTCGTATGAGAGACTTCCGAGGCTCGTAAGGATATCCTGTGTATCCTTGACGCTGAGACTTCTGTGTTCGATGCTCGTACTGTCAATGATGTAGCCGTTTGAATTGACCAGATAGTAATCGTGTCCTGAAGCATAACTCGAATCAAAGAAGAACAGCCTTAAGTCCACGCTCTCAAAATACTCGGGATGAGAATTCAGGATGTGCATGTACTGCTCATCCTGTCTTAATGAGTTCTCTACTTCAATCGTATTTGTCGCTGTTTTGCCTGCAACGATAAATGCAATGGTCGCCAAAAGAGCCGAAGCCAGGAGTGAGACTACGACAAGCGTCATTGTTCGCTTCAGGAGCGTACTTTGGAACATTTACGAGACCTCGAATTTGTAACCGATACCGTAGATGGTCTGAATAGACCAGGGAGCATTATCGTAAGCGATCTTCTGTCTGATCCTCTTGATGTGAGTGTCTACAGTTCTGGAATCACCATTAAAATCAACGCCCCAGACTGATTCCAATATCTGTTCGCGTCCGAAAACCTGAGCCGGATGTGAAGCGAGAAGATAAAGGATCTCAACTTCCTTGGGAGTGCAGGGAACATTTTCACCGTTTGATTTAACTGAATAGTTGTTGAGATTGATCTCAAGTCCTTCAAACGTGAGGACAGAAGACTGCTTGGGAGTATCACCGAAGCGGCGGAGAACGGCCTTGACTCTGGCGATAACTTCACGGGGAGAGAAGGGCTTAACGATATAGTCGTCAGCGCCAAGTTCGAGACCTACGATCTTGTCTATCTCTTCGCCCTTGGCAGTGAGCATGATGATCGGGGTAGCCATGGTCTTTCTGATCTCACGGCATACATCGAGACCACTCATCTCGGGCATCATGACGTCAAGAAGGATAAGGTCCGGCTTGGAAGCCAGAGCCATCTCAAGTGATTCTTTACCGTCATAAGCGTCAGAGTGAGTAAAATTGTCGTTATCAAGATATAAGCTTAATGATTCATGTACGACCGGATCATCATCGCAGATAAGAATATTAGGTGCTGCCGCCATTGCCTTTACCCCCGGATATATATTGAATATTATATTATTTTTTATTGAAAATTGGCAATCAATTATCGAAATCAAAATAAATTATCAATTTTGTTGTCTTTTTACAAAATTAAAGATAGAATTAGATAATTCAAAAAATAAGGGGGATGCTTTAATGAGAATTCAATCATTGAAGAAACTTGCGTCTGTAGCTATGGCCGGTGCTCTCATTCTCAGCACGACCGGATGCTTGGATTTTGGCCGCAGCAAGCAGGAAGTATTGGACTTAGCTGATACTATTGCTTCTGATATGGCTTCTGCTAATGCTTCTGCACTTATCAAGAATTCTACTCTTGATAAAAAGGACAAGAATGCTGAGGCTTTGACAGAACTTCTCGGCGGCGACATCTATGATGATGACCAGAAGGCTTTCTTTAAGGCTGTTGAAGGCACCATCGAGTATGAAGTTGATGAGGAATCTGTTGAGGTTAACAAGGACGAGGCTTCTGTTGACGTAGTATTCACGATCGTTGACTATGCTAAGGTCCTTGAAGATGAGTTCACCAGCATCGACGAGCTTACGGCTGCTATCAAGAAGGGTGATACTAAGGAGATCACGATTACTCTCCAGTTCGCTAAGGTAGACAAAGAGTGGCTCGCTGACAACGTAGGCGACAAGAAGTTCAACAAACTCTACGAGTACAGATCAGCTACTTTCGAGCTTGCTCTTACAGGTGACATGATCGCTGCTATGATCGACACCTCTACAAGTGACTTCTGGCTTACAAGCGGTGGTGTTTACTATGACACAACATTCATCGAATACGATCTCTACTTCAACAGCGAAGTATACGATTACTATGATCGTGGAGAGTACATCTATTACGAAGTATGGGCTGACGGAACACTCCTTTATATCAGCTCTGACTACCGTTTAGGTGAATCAACACTCATCGAGTGCTATGTTGACCTTGATATGTGCTCTGACATGAACAAGGAAGAGGTTTTCGCTGAAGGTTACTACACAGTTGAGATCTACACACAGGATGGCGAGCTGATCTACTCTGCTTCTATCGATGTTGATAAGTCTGATCCGACACCTACACCTACTTCAGGCGTCGGTGGTGGTGATCTCTTCCCCGGTGAAGGCGATTACTTCCAGTTCTTTGATACTGACTTCAGAGACAAGTATGTTCTTTATGCTGAGTGGTTCGACTACAGCGGATACATGACAGACGATGCTGAATACTCTTCAGATGTTGATATCATCGCGTTCTCACTCCAGGTTACATCTGACTGTGATGAGTATCTTGAGTACAGCTACTACTATTCTCCTTCAGCAGACGAATCTGATCTCAGTGCTGCTCTCGAGACTCCTGTATACACAAGCTCGATCTATCCGTCAACATATTCAAACGGCGATTTCTATGATTTCGACTACTATGTATATGGAGAAGCAGCACCCGGATACTACGTCATCGTCGTTAACTATGCAGATTCCGGCGATTCAGTCTTCTTAGGTCTCTGCGAAGTCAGGTAATTTTGCCTAAATTGAATTGATCAATTCTGATATAATGATTCGGAATAAAGGTGGCGCCTTCGAAAGAGGCGCCACTTAACTGTTAGGAAATGTTTTTGATGAGGATTAATAGGAAATCGATCGTATCTTTGCTTCTTGCAGCAGTAATGCTCCTGTCTTTATGTGCCTGCAATTCAAAGAACAGAAATGAGGAAGCCGCTCTGTTTGCAAATTCTTTTTGTGATGCGGTTAAGTCAGGTGATATCGCAAAGATAGAGACCTTTATTACAGATCCCGCTGATCTTGAAGAGATTAAAAAGCTCCTTGAGCCTGAAGATCTTAACAGCGAGCAGGAAGCATATTTTGATGCGGTAAGCTCCACGTTGGATTACAGCTTCTCTGAAGTAAATTATGATAAGGAACTCAAATCCTGCTTCGTAAGCTACGTCTGGACATTGGGAAGTTATTATTCAGATGCTGCGAACAGTGCAGACAACCTTAATGATTTTAAGAATGCCTTGGCTTCATCTGATAAGATCCAGATCCCTGTTGTTATTGAAGTTGATGTCAGCAGCGAAGAGATGAAGATCCTGAACGGTAAGTTCCTTGTTCAGGCTTTATATGCTTTCGAAGACGCTGAGAACGACGTCATGCCGGGTCTTCTTTCAGATTTTTACACTGACGGTGACTGGGTATTGGCGCCGAACGGTACTTATTCAAATACCAAGGAGATCGGTGTCAGGATCAATTTTGACAAGGAACTGTTTAACTACAGATTCGTTCCTGGTTATATGTATACCATTGCTTACGGCAGTGAAGTCATCTATGTATCTGACATCCTTAAGCTCGAAGAAGACAGCGTGAGGATGGATCTGACGGCTGAGATCGCAGGAAGTGACTATCTGAATGACTACGGTTATCTTATAGACGGTTCATATACGATCATTGTTTTCGATGAGCACTCGAAAGAAATCGCAACATTCACTTGTGATATCGAGAATGAAGAGATCGAGAAGGATGAGATCGAATTCGAAGATCACAAGAAAGATTACTATCTGTCGAATCTCGTTTATGAATTCAAAGACAGTGACCTGATGGGCGATTCTTATGTCTATATGACAGGCTGGTGGGACTATGACGGAACATCGGTAGGCAAGAGCGCATTTGCTTCAAATACAGTTACTCTTGGATTCTCTCTTGCTGTCAGCAGCGATAATGAGACCGAACTCTACTATGAATATTACTATTCCGAAGAGTCTGATTTTGAAGGAATAACTGAAGACGGTCCGGTGTTTGCTTCGTCCTGCAAGCCTACTGTTTATCAGGATCAGGCCTGTTATGATCTGGACTATACGCCGTCTGAAGCATTTGAACCCGGATTCTACGGACTTGTCGTTTACAGTGATGCAGCCAAGTCTCACATAGTGCTCGTCGCTTCATGTATCGTGGTTGAAGAGACAAGTGATGATGTTATAGACTGATAAAGCCTGATATAATCTATTGGAATCGGACATTAAGAGGTTTTATGGCAAAGCGGAGACTTTATGACAGTTTGATCCTTCTTCTGACAGTTATCATGTCGCTGTCGGTTGTTGCCGGCGTGTCTTCCTGTTCCATGATCGAGGATATCTTAGAACTTGAGATGGATGATTATGACGACGATGACGATGATCATCATTCCGGCAGGGTTACCAATGAAGAGCACTCCAAGCCAAAGTGGGATAACGTAACGATTCCGACAGAGACATATCAGACCGTAGAACCTACCGGAACATATACTTCTCCGACTTATGAGACTTATGATCTCAGTGCGGATTATCTTTCTAATATCTGCGTTTATTCCGTCTGGTACGATGCCGTTGACGATAACCCGCTGGATTCAAATTATGTGGATTCGGAAGATGCTTTTGCTTTAAAAGGAGTTTTCTATTTCAGCTCTCCTCTTTATGCAACTTTTGAAGCAAGGCTTTATAAGGACGGCGAACTTTTACTTACAAGGGAAGTTACACTTGTCAATGAAGTAACGGCAGAGTGTGATTTCAGTGCCGGACTTGAAGGACTCGGTACTTTTGAATCTGGATCTTACATGATCGAGCTTATGTATGAAGGTGAGTCCATCTCTATCACTGATTCGCTTGAGGTCGGATAAGATGTTCATATCAGGTAATTGGAAAGATTATGAACTGCTCTACTGCGGCGGCGGTGAGAAGTATGAGCGCTGGGGTGATGTAACCCTCAGAAGACCTGACCCGCAGGCTGTCTGGCCGGTCATCAAGGACGGCAAAGAGATCTCGATGGACAACTTGGAAAAGCCTTGCGGACTCTATAACAGAAGCAGTACAGGCGGCGGTTCATGGACTAAGCTCAGGAACTATCCGGCTACCTGGAAGATCAAGTACGATTCACTTGGCAAAGAGCTGACTTTCATTATCGAACCAACTTCGTTTAAGCATACATGTCTGTTCCCGGAGCAGGCTTCCAACTGGGATTTCTGCGGAGATCTCATCGAGAAGACAAAAGCTGCAGGGAAGAAAGAGATAAAGATCCTTAATCTCTTTGCATACACAGGCGCCCAGACATTGGCATGCAGTGCTCACGGTGCCGATGAAGTTGTCCATGTCGATGCTTCCAAGGGCATGATCGGCAGAGCGAAGGAGAATATAAAGGAATCCGGTCTTGAGGACCGTTATGTCAGGTTCATAGCTGACGACTGCAAGAAGTTCGTTGAGCGTGAGATCAGACGCGGACGTAAATACGACGGTATCACGATGGATCCGCCTTCATACGGCAGGGGACCTTCAGGTGAGCTCTGGAAGCTTGAAGATTCTTTCTATGACCTGGTTAAGTTAAGTGCTAACCTCTTGTCTGACGATCCGCTGTTCTTTGTGGCTAGTTCTTATGCCACGGGCCTTACGGCTCAGGCATCAGGGCAGATCTTAAAGCTCGCAATTCCGGGCGGCACAGTTGATGCTCAGGAATTAATGCTTCCCGTTTCCAAGATGGATGTTATGCTTCCATGCGGTCAGACGGCAAGATGGACGGCAAAGTGACAACGCTTCCAAGCGGCGTTCAGGTCCTTTATGAGGACAATCATATAATCGTGGCCATTAAGCCCGCGGGAGTTCTTTCCCAAAGTGATGGCAGCGACAGTCCCGACATGCTTACGATACTCAAAGCTTATATCAAAGAGAAATACAGTAAACCCGGTGAAGTCTATCTGGGCCTTGTTCACAGGCTCGACAGACCCGTTTCCGGAGTGATGGTTTTCGCGCGCACGAGCAAAGCGGCATCAAGATTATCCGAACAGATCAGGATGAGAAGGGTGGAGAAACTCTACAGATGCGTTGCGGACGGTATTCTCGAAGGCTCCGGAAGGCTCGAAAACTATATCTCCAAAGATCAGGACAGTAATACTGTGACTGTGAGTGATACTGAGAAGCCGGGGTTCAAACTGTCTTATCTGGACTATAAGACTATTGCTTCAAAGGACGGGCTTACGCTTGTTGAAGTCAAGCTCGGAACGGGCAGGAGCCACCAGATCAGAGCCCAGATGGCTCACAGCGGACATGCCCTTATCGGCGACCGGAAATACGGAAAAAAGGACAATCTATGCAAAGATATTGCACTCGAAGCTTACAAATTGTCCTTCGAACACCCCGTAAAGCGCGAATTCATTACGTTTGAGGCTCCTGTGCCGGACAGTTACCCCTGGAGCCTGTTTGCTTGACTTTGAAGCCTCATAATATATATAATTTTATCTTGCAAAATTATATATAAAGGTGAAGCAGGTTTATGTACAACAAAGTTTCAAAAGACCTTAATTTCGTAGACAGAGAGAAACAGGTTCTCGAATTCTGGAAGCAGAACGACATTTACAGGAAGAGCATTGCCCCCAAGGCAGACGGTGCTCCGACTTTTACTCTTTATGACGGCCCTCCGACAGCTAACGGTAAGCCTCATATCGGACATATTAAGACAAGAGTCATCAAGGACGTTATCCCGAGATATCACGCAATGAAGGGCGAGACCATCGTCTTCAAGGCAGGCTGGGATACACACGGACTTCCTGTTGAGCTCGAAGTCGAGAAGGCATTGGGCATCAACGGCAAGCCGCAGATCGAAGGCTATGGTGTTGAGCCCTTCATCAAGAAATGTAAGGAATCCGTATGGACATACAAGGATCAGTGGGAACACATGAGTGACCGCGTCGGCTTCTGGGCTGATATGGAGAATCCTTACGTAACATACGACAACAACTACATCGAGTCTGAGTGGTGGGCATTGAAGCAGATGTGGGATCAGGGCCTCATCTATAAGGGCCACAAGATCGTTCCTTACTGCCCGAGATGCGGTACGGCTCTGTCTTCACACGAAGTTGCTCAAGGATATAAGACAGTCAAGGAGAGATCCGCTGTCGTCAGATTCAAGTGCGTTGATGAGGATGCATACTTCCTCGCATGGACAACAACACCCTGGACACTTCCTTCAAACGTTGCTTTGTGCCTTAACCCCAACGATGAGTATTCCAAGGTAAAGGCTTGCGACGGTTACACATATTACATGGCAACCGCTCTGCTCGATTCCGTACTGGGCGGTCTTGCAAAAGACGGTGAGAAGTCTTATGAGATCCTTGAATCTTACAAGGGTACTGACCTTGCCGGCAGATCTTACGAGGCTCTCTATCAGGGAACAGCTGATGAGGCAGCCAAGCAGAAGAAAAAGGCTCACTACACAGTATGCGACGAGTACGTAACGATGGAAGACGGTACAGGTATCGTTCACATCGCTCCCGCATTCGGTGAAGACGACGCAAGAGTCGGAAGAGACAATGACCTTCCGATGGTTCAGTTTGTTGATACAAGGGGTAACCTTACTGAGGAGACTCCTTTTGCAGGCTTGTTCGTTAAGGATGCAGATCCTGAGGTTCTTAAGGATCTCGATTCGAGAAGCCTTCTTTTCTCTGCTCCCAAGTTCGAGCACGAGTATCCTTTCTGCTGGAGATGCGACACACCCTTGATCTACTTTGCAAGATCAACATGGTTCATCGCAATGAGCAAGAAGAGAGACGAACTCTTAAAGTCCAACAATATGGTCAACTGGATGCCTGAGACTATCCGTGACGGCCGTATGGGTGACTTCTTGAGAAACGTAATCGACTGGGGCATCTCACGTGAGCGTTACTGGGGTACACCTCTGCCGGTATGGGAGTGCGAGTGCGGAGAGAGACACTGCATCGGTTCTATCGAAGAACTCAAGTCCATGAGTGACGATTGTCCTGATGATATCGAGCTTCACAAGCCTTATGTTGATAACGTACACATCAAGTGCCCCAAGTGCGGCGGCAGGATGCAGAGAGTTACGGAAGTTATCGACTGCTGGTTCGACTCAGGTTCAATGCCTTTTGCTCAGTATCACTATCCTTTTGAGAACAAGGAATTCTTCGATACACACTATCCCTGCCAGTTCATCTCTGAGGGTATCGACCAGACAAGAGGATGGTTCTATTCACTTATCGCTATTTCAACAGTACTCTTCGGCAGAGCACCGTTCGAAAATTGTATTGTTATGGGTATCGTTCAGGATAAGGACGGTATCAAGATGAGTAAGCACTTGGGCAACGTTGTTGATCCTTGGGACGTTCTTGATTCCCAGGGTGCTGACGCTGCAAGATGGTATTTCTATACAGCTAACCAGCCCTGGCTTCCTTCAAGATTCTCCAAGGAAGCTGTTAACGACGGCATCAAGAAGTTCATCGGAACATTCTGGAACACATATGCGTTCTACGTTATGTATGCTGACATCGATAACTTCGATCCTACAAAGCACACACTTGATAAGGCTTCTTTGGGCGCTATGGACAGATGGGTGCTCTCACGTCTTAACACTCTCATCAAGGTTGTTAACGAGAAGATGGATGCTTATGACATCGCCCAGTCTGCAAGACTTATCCAGGACTTCACAGAGGAGCTGTCTAACTGGTATGTAAGACGCTGCCGTGACAGATACTGGGGTGCTGAGGAGACTCAGGATAAGGTTAATGCCTACATGACTCTCTACACAGTCCTCGATAACCTCACAAGACTCTGTGCTCCGTTCGTACCGTTCATGACAGAAGAAATCTATCAGAACATCGTACGTTCTGTTGATAAGGAAGCTCCCATCTCTGTACACCTCGCTAAGTATCCTGTAGCAGACGAGAGCCTTATTGATTCCAAGCTCGAAGAGGAGATGGAACTTGTACAGCAGATCGTAACTTTGGGCCATAGCTGCCGTGAATCTGCTTCCATCAAGAACCGTCAGCCTCTGTCTGAGATCTATGTTGTATCCGAGATAGGACTTGATGACGAATATAAGCCGATCGTTCTTGACGAGCTCAACATCCGTAAGATGGAGGTATTAAGCGATGCTTCTTCTCTTGTTGATTATTCATTCAAGCCTCAGCTCAGAACATGCGGCAGAAAGTTCGGCAAGAATTTAAACGATGCCAAGGAAGTTATCGCAAATCTTCCGGGCAAGGAGACATATAACAGCTTGAAGCAGGGCTCTGTTAAGATCACTGTTAACGGCGAAGAGTATGAGATGACAGAAGAAGACTTTTTGATCGAGACAACCCAGCCTGAGGGATTCTCAACACAGTCATCCGGCAGTCTTACGGTTTCTATCTCTACGGTTCTTACCGATGAGCTCATCGAAGACGGCCTTGTAAGAGAGATGATCTCCAAGATCCAGACACACAGAAAAGAGACAGAAGGCCTTACAGTTACTGACCGTATCGTTCTCAAGTATGAGGGCAACGACAAGCTCGCTGAAGTAATCGAAAAGAAGAAGGACTACCTTGCTTCCGAGGTCCTTGCAGTTGAGATCGCAAACGGCACAGGCGACAATTCCAAGGAATGGAATGTCAACGGCGAGAAGATCACATTCTCCGTTGTCAAGGCTTGAGGTAACTTATGCTTATAGACCTGTTCAGACAAGGATTTACGCCGCAGCAGATAATCTATTACATAATTATCTATCTGTTTGCGATGACATTGGCGTTTTCTATTCACGAGTTCATGCATGCCGCAGTGGCTGTATGGCTCGGTGATGAGACGCCGAGAAACATGGGAAGGCTTACGCTTAACCCAATAGCTCACATTGATCCTGTCGGAACGATTCTCCTGCTCGTAGCCGGATTCGGCTGGGGTAAACCCGTAATGTATAACCCCAACAGACTAAATAGATTTAAGAGCCACCGCTGGATGAACATCATGGTTCATCTGGCCGGTGTTACGGGTAACTTTATTCTCGCTTATGCATGCTTTGTTATCGCTAATCTTTTCGCGACCCTGGGAGTCAGATTCTCAGGACTTGAGAATGTATTTCATCCCTTATATGAAGCGTTTATTTATACATATGTATTCTCTATGATGCTTCTGGCATTCAACCTTCTGCCGATCCCGCCTCTGGACGGATTCCATGTTCTGGAAGAATGTCTGCCTTATAAGTGGAGAAGCACTCCCGGATACAGAAAATTCCAGCAGTTCTCGCCCTTTATCATCTGGGGCGTGTTTATCCTGAGTACGATAACCAGCATTCCTCTCCTCAGCAGAGTAATAAACCTCATAGAGATACCATTCACTCTATTGATCGAATTGATGAGCATTCCGTTCAATCTGTTATTCTCTTTGATCTGACGTCTTAATATGCTTGAGCAAGTAGCAAAACCTGACATAAAATTAAGACAATTTGAAGGACCGCTGGATCTCCTTCTCCATCTTATCGAGAAGAACGATGTAGATATCTACGATATTCCGATAAGCACCATTACTTCGCAATACATGGACTATATTGAGTCGATGCAGGAGTTCGATATGGAGCTCGCATCCGACTTTCTTGTCATGGGCGCAACACTTGTCTCCATCAAGTCCAGAATGATGCTTCCCGGTATGCAGGCGGCATTGGGAGGCGGCGAAGATGTCGTTGACCCCAGAGAAGAACTCGTTATCTCGCTCATGAGATACAAGAGATGCCGTGTTTTCGCTTCAGACCTCAAGGAGAGAAGGGAGAAGTTTGACGGCGCGAGATTCCGTTATGCTTCAACGGCAAAGCAGCTTGGCATCACTATAGAGCCTGCTCCGCAGGTCTTCTCCATTGAGGAATTCAACGACGCGGTCTCTACCATCAATGAACGCAACCAGATGCGATTTACGGATATTACTTCCAAGATCACGCATATCCTGCAAAGAGATAAACGTTCGATAAAGGAGAGGATCAAGTCCATCTGGCGCTCCATCACGGGCAAGGGCAAAATCCTATTAAGTTCACTGTTTAACAGCAAGACTGAGAAGATGGATAAGGTCGTAAGCTTTCTGGCTGTGTTAGAGCTCATAAGGGACAATAAGATCACTGTAGAACAAGACAAGAACTTCGGTGAGATCACTATCGAGGAGAAGAAGATCTGATGGAATATGAAGATGATTTTAAGATAACCGCACAAGAACTTCCGGGAGCCATTGAATCGATCCTGTTTGTATCAGGTGATCCGGTATCGGTGGATAAACTTTCTGATATCCTGAACTGCTCCAAGAATGCTGTTTTGGAAGCTCTTAAGCATCTGACTGACAGATATGCGGGCAATCCGTGGAGCGGTCTTGAGATCAGGAGGACCGAAGATTCTTATGCGATCATGACAAGACCTTCACAGAAGAAGATCCTTGACAGAATGTTCGGCCCCAGACAGTCTCCGCCGCTCTCGCAGGCATCTTATGAGACTCTGGCTGTCATCGCATATAACCAGCCCTGCACGAGAGCGCAGGTCGAATTGGTAAGAGGCGTATCTTCCGATTCGATCATATCAAGACTTCTGGACAGGGGCTGGATCGAAGAAGCAGGTAATCTCGATGCACCTGGCAGACCTTCTCTCTTCAAGACGTCGAAAAAGTTTCTTACTGAATTCGGCATTGAATCCGTAAGGGATCTCCCGCCACTTGAACTTATGAGTTACCAGACCATCAGAGACATGGAGAACTCTCTGAAGGAAGCTACTGCCGGCGAAGACAAGCAGATCTCAATAGAGAGCATCATGCAGCCTGAAGCTGAAGAGAACAAAGAAGGTGAGTCTGATGACGAGAACTCTTGATCTTATCGAAAATGCCGTCTCCAACATGAGCAAGGGCCATAAGGCCATTGCCAACTATATCCTTGAGTCTTATGACAAGGCCGCATACATGACGGCTGCAAAGCTCGGTGAAGAGGTAGGCGTATCGGAATCCACTGTCGTAAGATTTACGACTGAACTGGGGTTTGACGGATATCCGGAGTTCCAGAAGGCCCTTCAGGAGGAGATGAAGTCCAAGCTGACATCCGTTCAGCGTCTGGGTCTTACCGAGAAGTTTGAGAGCGACAGTGAAGCTTTGAAATCAGTTGTCGCACAGGATATCAATAACCTCAGGGATTCACTTAATTCAATTGACGAGAAAGAGTTCACCAACGCAGTAAATTCACTGCTTGGTGCCCGCAAGATATACATCATGGGAATCAGGGCGTCAGCGCCTCTGTCGGAGTTCATGCACTTTTACATGACACTTCTTTTCGACGACGTTGTATTGGTAAGAAGCACATGCACAAATGAGCTTTTCGAGCAGATCATGCCGATAGGCGAAGGCGACGTCATGATCGGTATCTCATTCCCGAGATATTCTGCAAGAACCATCAATTCCATGGGATATGCCAAGAAGAAAGGCGCTACGATCATTGCCATCACCGACAAGGACGATACCGCAATGACGGAGTATGCCGATATTAAACTGTTTGCTAAATCTTCAATGGCTTCATTTGTAGATTCGCTGACTGCACCGCTCTCGCTGATCAATGCACTCCTGGTATCACTCGGAATGCACAGAAAAGAGCACATCAAATCTTCTCTGGAGTCATTGGAAACGATGTGGTCCCAGTACCGCGTCTACGAGATAGGCAGAGACCGCAAATCAGAAGACGGAGATATTTTATAAAGGAGAACTAATATGGGTATTTATCAGATCGCTATCGACGGACCTTCAGGTTCAGGCAAGAGCACACTTGCTAAGGGCATAGCCAAAGAACTCGGCATTATGTACCTTGATACAGGCGCCATGTACCGCACATGTGCCGTTGCTTCCATCAAGAGAGGTATCAACCCCAAGGATGCTGATGCAGTTAAGCAGATGATGGATGACGTTAAGATCGAAGTCGAGTTTATTGACGGTGTTCAGCACATGATCCTCGACGGTGAGGACGTTACGGGTGAACTCAGAACTCCTCAGACGTCCATTGCAGCATCAGATATCTCAGCTCTTCCTTTTGTAAGAACCGCAATGGTTTCCCTGCAAAGAGAGATCGCCAAGAATCAGACATTTGTCCTTGACGGCAGAGACATCGCATCAGTTGTCCTTCCTGACGCCAAGTATAAGTTCTTCGTTATCTGTTCTCCTGAAGTAAGAGCAGAGAGGAGACTTGCTGAGCTTCAGGCTGCAGGCGACAATTCACAGACATTAGAAGAAGTATTGAGAGATATTAACTACAGAGACGAGCAGGATTCCAAGAGAGCTGCTTCTCCGCTTATCCAGGTCCCTGAAGCTATAGTCATCGATACAGGCAAGTACACGATCGAAGGTACAAGAGAATTCCTCTTAAGCCACCTGGATGAAGAAGATAAATGAACATAACCGTCGCTAAGTCTTCAGGGTTCTGTTTTGGTGTTAAGAATGCGGTATCGGCTGCACAGGATGCGGTCGGCGTTGTATCTGACGGCAGGAAACTTGTCATGCTGGGCGAGATCGTCCATAACCGTTATGTGGTAGATAAGCTCGTGGAAGGCGGGTTTACGATCTGCGAGACGGCAGAAGAATGCCCGGCTGATTCTGTTGTAATCATCAGAGCGCATGGTGTTACTCCTTCAGAGATCGATATCCTGAAGTCCAAAAATTGCGAGATCAGGGACATGACCTGTCCGTTCGTTTCCAAGATCCATAAGATCGTCAGTGAGAATTCTTCCGAAGGAAAGAACATAATAATCGCCGGAACGAAGGGGCACCCTGAGGTAACCGGCATATTGGGCGAAGCAGAGGGCAAAGGCGTCAAATGCGCTGTAATAAAGGCTCCTGAGGATCTTGAGAATCTGGATTTTCCTCTTGAAAGTGCAATATTGATTTCCCAAACGACTTTCTCGAGCGACATGTTCAAAAAAATTTGCTCAACTGTTAAAAATAAAATTGAAAAATATAATGTTTTTGATACAATATGTATTACGACTGAAAGTAGGCAAAAGGAAGCCGCTTCGCTCTCTGAGATATCAGATTCGATGATCGTCATCGGTTCTGCTCACAGTTCGAACACCACCAAGCTTTTTGACATCTGCAAAGGTCGTTGTGCAAGAACATTCCTTGTAAATTCCGGTGCTGAAGTAGGGCGCCTCATCTCGGAAGGGAAGATCCTTCCTACAGACAGAGTCGGGATTACAGCGGGTGCATCTACACCGGAAGCTATTATTTTGGAGGTTGTTCAACAAATGAACGAAGAAGAGAAGATCACAAATCAGGGCTTTGACACAGAGTTTGCCGATGCCGTCGATTCCATTCAGCAGGTTAGAAGAGGTGCCGTTGTTAAGGGCAATATTACTTCCGCTGATGACGACTATGTTTACGTAGACGTTCACGACAAGTCCGAAGGAAGAATTTCACGTAAGGAGTTTGATTCGGATCCTGACTTCGATCTTGATAAGGCAATTGCCGAGCACACAGAAGTTACCGTTAAGGTCAGAAGCATCAAGAATTCCGATCAGGGCAAGGAGATCATCCTTTCTAAGAATGATGTAGAGTCCGAGAAGGGCAGAGCTGAGATCGAGGAAGCTTATAAGAACAAGACTCCTATCGAAGTTAAGGTTACACGCACAGTTAAGGACGGTATCATCGGTTCTTATAAGGGTGTAGATATCTATATTCACAGAACACAGATCAAGACAGGCGAGGTTAAGGACCTTGAGTCTTATGTTGGTCAGACTCTCGAGATCGTTGTTACTAAGTTCGATACAGAGAAGGGCCGCCTCAGAATCTCCGGAAGCCACAGAGTTATCGTTTCCGAAGAGCGCCGTAAGAAGTCTGCAGAGATCTGGGACAACATCGAAGAAGGCAAGCACTATAAAGGTGTAGTAAGAAGCCTTGTTGATTTCGGTGCATTCATCGATATCGGCGGTGTTGACGGACTCGTTCACGTTTCCGAGCTCTCATGGAGCCGCAACGCTAAGCCCGCTGACGTTCTGAAGGTTGGCGAGGAGATCGACGTTTATGTTAAGTCTTTCGATAAGGAAACAAGAAAGATCTCATTGGGCTACAAGAAGCTCGAGGATGATCCTTACTACAACATCGAAGAGAGAATGCCTGTAGGCTGCATCGTTCAGGGTACAGTTGTCCGTCTTACAAAGTTCGGCGCTTTTGTTCAGCTTGAGCCCGATCTCGACGCACTCTGCCACGTTTCTCAGATCTCTTCCAGAAGACTTGAGAAGCCTGAGGATGCTCTTACTGTAGGCCAGGTTGTTCAGGCTAAGGTTATCAAGATCGAACCCGATGCAAGAAGAATCTCCATCTCCATCAAGGAAGTAGCTCCTATCGATCCTGAGCTCCCTAAGGAAGAGGCAGCTCCTGCAGAGGAAGCTCCCGTTGCAGAGGAAGCACCTGTAGAGGCAGAGGCTGAAGCACCTGCAGCAGATACAGAAGCTTAATTAAATACTTTAAGTTATTCCAAAGACCGCACTTCATTCCGGGTGCGGTCTTTTTTTTGTTCTTGATCGGCGAAAACTATGGTAAAAAGTATGGTCTTGACCATATGTTTTACCATAGTTATATCTAAATGCGTTTTTGGATACGTATAGTAACGTATTAAAAAACGTAATTCTGGCTGTTTTAGGCTGAAAGTGCGTTTAAAAGTGTGTTTGCTAACGTATCGAAAAACGTATTTTTCAACGGAAACTTGTCTGTTACTGCAAGTACATCAAACTTATTTATTTTTAATAATAAATCGACTTGCATAATTTTAGATGTTGTTATAAGATTTATAGGCTTGTTAGAGGAAACTGCACCGGGGTGTGGCTCAGGTGGTAGAGTGCCTGCTTCGGGAGCAGGAGGCCGTGGGTTCAAGTCCCGCCACTCCGACCAATATTTTTCCTTAACATAAGCGTGATCATCGGGGTGTAGCTCAGGTGGCTAGAGTGCTTGCTTAGGGAGCAAGAGGTCGTGGGTTCAAGTCCCGTCACTCCGACCAACAAAAAGACCTTCAGGCTTAATGCTTGAAGGTCTTTTCTTTTGACTAAATGCAACTGTATCTGTTTGACATATATACGCACAACAGATATACTTAAACTATGATTAAGAGCTTTACTGATAAAGAAACAGAAAAGATATTTAATCAGGAGTTTTCGAAAAAGCTTCCTCATTCTATTCAAGGGGTAGCTTTGCGAAAACTCATTATGATGAATAATGCTGAAGTGATTGAAGATTTACGGGTTCCTCCAGCTAATAGATTGGAACAATTGAAAGGGGACAGAAAAGGTCAATACAGTATTCGAATCAATGATCAATACAGGATTTGTTTCAGGTTTTTTGATCATGATTGTTATGATGTTGAAATTGTTGATTATCATTAAGGAGTTATAGCTATGGATAATAAGATAAAAACACCCACAATAGGTCAGATTCTCAAAGAAGAATTTTTGGAACCATTGGATATTACTGCGTACCGTTTGGCGAAGGACATTGGTGTTCCTTCTTCCAGAGTGTTGGAAATATTGCATGACAGGAGAAAGATAACTCCTGATACTTCTCTGCGACTGGCCAAGTATTTTGGTTTATCAGACAAATACTTTTTGAATCTTCAAAATGATATTGATATAAGGCTTCTTAAGGAAACTCAAAAGGACGAATTAGACAAGATAATTCCATACTCTGCGTAACTCTGAACTAACTATTTTAGACATCTAGTGTCCTTCATTCTGACTGGCTTTACCTTGTTAGTGTAACACGATTGTAATATAATCAAGTTCTCTTAATTCATTGTGGGGATGTTTGATTTTCTGTCAGATTTATTCTCTCACTCAATTTGTTTGCGCGTTTTGTTTATGGGTGATCAGACTTCGCATGCAGCTCGAAAAGAATCAAGTATTACAGGAGGCTCTTTATGGAGAAAGGTAAATTGAAGAAGCGTTTATCCAAGCTTGTTGCCGGCATCGTATCGGCTGCTATTGTTTTTTCGCTGGTACCTAAGATCCTGGGTACTGATATCGTTCGTGCTGCCGGTGAATACAATATCTGGGTAGGCGGTGTTCAAGTTAGCGAAGCTAACAAGGGAAATGTCTTAAATACTGAAGGAGAACCTTCGGTTACGTTTAATTCGGATACTTATACGCTTACTTTTAATAATCCGGTAAACCTCGGTACCAAAACAGTTGACGAAAGTGAAGTTGTTGTTTATATTGGCAATTTGGGCCACGATATAAGTCTTTGTGGAAAGGCTGATCTTGTATCAGATTCATATACTTTTGCTGTTTCTTCGAGTTCAAATGACAAAGTAACGTTTAATGGTGTGTTTTCTTCTGCAAAGTCTTTTGCTGTAAATAATATGGTTGTAGACGGTGGAGAAATAACAACTGGTGTTGGGATTGCTGCTGCGAGCTTCACTATGAACGGTGGAACAGTAGTTACACCATATTATACTGGAGAGAGCTGCACTTTAGCTGGTGGCTCTTTTACTGCTAATAATGACAATGTTCTTGTTAATGGTAGTGCAGGTATCCAATGCAAAAATCTTGAGATTACCGGTGGTACGGTTAATTCTACAGGTCCAGTAATCGGAATTTATTCCGCGGATACGGTTATTATTTCCGGAGGTGTGGTTGAAGCAACTGGCCTCAATTATGGTATTTATGCTGTAAATAATATAACTGTTTCCGGTGAAACAGCCATTGTAATTGCCAATGCTACTAGTGAAGCTGACAGTTTTGCGATAGTAAGCAAGAGTGGCAATATTACCCTTTCCGATAAAATGGGATATGTTGAATATGCGACTGCTGTTGCTGATACACATCCTAGCGATAAACCTAATTATAATTTTAATAGTGTTGTTTATAATAAGCCCAAAGACGATGGCGGCTTCAGACTGTCTAATATCACAATTGCAAATAAGGATAAAATCGGCAAAATAACCTATGAAGCTGGTGAGGGTACCGGCAAAGTCATCACTGAACTCCATTCTTTTGACGAAAAATACAAGCTTCGGGAATTTCCTGAAGATTTATGGCAAGAACCGTCCGGAAAGCATTTCTATCGTTGGTCTGTTGATGATGGAAATGTTACTGGTGAACTTGAATATCCGTTAATGGATTATACAATTTGCGGTAATACCGCAACAATGACTGCTATTTATGTTAACTGGATCAGAGGTTGGGAGGATACCGGTGATAACGGTGTTGACACTTCCGAGAACAAAGGTGTAAACGATGTTCCTTTTTCTATTGCGCAAACAGGGGCTGAGATTCCTATGGTTTCCGGAGATGGTATTGATATATCTCTTATGAAAGGATACATTCTTGTAGATAAAAGACTTGACTTTGTTAGTTACAGCAGCGGAACAGTAATCAAGACGATAACCATGACTGAAGGATCGTCAAACTATTACTATTGTAATTATGATTACACAGACTTTAATGAGGATGTTTATCTCCGTTTTGCCACTGAGTATGACCCATCGACTATTAGCTGCACTGTTACCTGGAAGGCTGGAGAAGGCTCAGGAACAGATATAACTGAGACTGCAGGCTATGGCGAACAGGTTTATTTCAAAGATTTCCCCAGCACATGGACTGAACCTGCTGATGGAAGACATTTTGACGGCTGGCAGGTTGAAGGCACTAGCATAACGCCTCATTATGAATGGTGCAGTGGTGGTTGGACACCTGGTATTACATATGAATATGTTTATGAGGATATAACATGTACGGCTAAGTATAAGTATTGGATCACAGGTTATGAAGATACCGGTGATGGCGGTATTAAAGAGATTGGTGATACTTTACGCGGAATTGTAGAAACAGGTGCAGATAATTGCGCCTCTGAAGGTGACACTGTAGAGCTCGAGATCACTTATAAGGATGGTTTCTCGATGGTGGACGACAAAGTTGAAGTTATAGGTGTATCTTCAGGTAATGTAATTGCTACCGTTACTCTGTCTTATCATGAAATGAGTAACAGTTACAGAGGAACATTTACGATGCCCGGAGAGGATGTAACACTCCGTTTTGCTACGAAGGATAACAATGCGAGCTCCAGTTCAAGTTCGAGTTCATCAAGTTCATCCAGTTCGAGTTCATCCGGTTCAAGTTCTTCGAGCTCCGGTTCAACCGACACAAGCTCAAGCGATGCTTCAGTTTCAAGCTCTGGCACAAGCTCAGCTTCTGATTCTTCTGCAACTACTGTAACGAACGGTAATCCTTACGTTATTGTCAAGGGTGCCAACGGTACATGGGATGGCGTAAGCAACTATATTGTTGAAGTTTCCGATAGCGTTGCCGATGATACCATTCTTGACCGTTATCTCTGGTCAGCTGTTGACGGGCATCAGTTGGGTGATGGCGAGCACGTGATCCGTAAGGGAAGCGTTATCGTTGAGATTTACAGCGATTACCTTAAGACGTTGGGTGCAGGTGAGCATACTATCGTTGTTAACTTCTCGGATTATTCGGTTACAACGACAATAACGATCAGTGCTGCAGCTGCAGGCGGTGCAAACGCTGCAAGTGTTCCTTCCACAGGTGAGACCATTGCTCCCACATTGTTTGCCGGATCAGTATTCGTTATCGCTGCGTTAGGATTAGGCTCTGCCGTAATCGTTAAGAAGCGCAAGGAAGAGATCTGAGTTAACTGATTCTTATAAAGAGGCGTCCTGCGGGGCGCCTTTTTTACGTTATTGAATAAATTTTATTTGGCCTATTCAAAATGCTGATTTCAGCGACATGTTTGTTATAATCGAAAATATCAATTAAAAGGCGGTGGATATTATGAGCCGGGCAGATGATATTTTCGATGAGAACATTAAGACTATCCTTAATTCAGGCTATTCAACCATTAATGACAAGGTAAGGCCCCATTGGGCTGACGACGGAGCTCCGGCTTATACATATAAGGCGTTTGCTATCGTTAACCGTTATAACCTTGCTGAAGAATTCCCGATGTTCACACAACGCTGGATCAACTTCAAGGCTGCTGTAGATGAGCTTTTGTGGATCTGGCAGAAGAAATCCAATAATGTTAATGACCTTAACTCTCATATCTGGGATGCATGGGCTGATGAGACAGGTTCCATCGGTAAGGCTTACGGCTATCAGTTGGGAGTTAAGCACAAATATAAGGAAGGCGAGTTCGACCAGGTCGACCGCGTTCTCTATGACCTTAAGAATAATCCTTCATCCAGAAGGATCATGACAAACATCTATGTTCATCAGGATCTTTCCGAGATGCATCTTTATCCCTGCGCTTATTCCATGACATTCAACGTTACAGGCAATAAGCTCAACGCCATTCTTAACCAGAGAAGTAACGATATGCTCGTTGCAAATGCATGGAACGTATGCCAGTACGCTGTTCTGGTTCATCTCATGGCAAGATGTTCGGGTCTTGAAGTAGGTGAGTTTGTTCACGTTATCGCTGACGCTCACATATATGACAGACATGTTGATATCGTTAAGGAATTGATCGAGATGCCTAAGTATCCTGCACCGAAGCTCGTTCTTGATGAAGGGATCACGGATTTCTATCAGTTCACTACAGATAACATCAGACTTGAAGGCTATGAGGCCGGCCCTAAGATCAAGGGCATTCCCGTTGCAGTCTGATAAGGCGGCCAAGGCATGAAGTTAATATTCATCAGACACGGGGATCCTGATTATGAGAAGGATTCCTTAACAGAGAAGGGGTGGCGTGAGGCTGAGATCCTTGCTGAACGCGTAGCTAAATGGGATATAAAGCAGATCTACTGTTCGCCTTTGGGAAGAGCTAAGGATACGTGTTCAGTCACTCTTAAGAAGACTGGCAGAGAAGCAATCACCTGTGACTGGCTCAAGGAATTCTATTACAGGATCTGGGATGAGAAAGAAGGCGAGTGGACAATTGCCTGGGACTTCTATCCGAGAGACTTCAACGACAGGGATGACCTTCATGACAAGAACCTCTGGGCAGATACTGAGATCATGAAGACCGGAGATATCGCGCAGCACGCTCAGGAAGTCTATGAAGGCTTTGATGCACTTCTTGCCAAGCATGGCTATAAGAGAAACGACAAAGGCTTCTACGACGTTATAGAACACAATGACGACAATATCGTGTTCTTCTGTCATTTCGGCGTTACAGCCCTGATCTTAGGTCATCTGATCGGAGTTGCCGCACCTGCTATCTGGCAGGGGATGATGATGGCACCTACATCAATTACGGTGCTGGGTTCAGAAGAGAGGATCCCGGGCGAGGCAAGCTTCAGGATTCAGACCTTTGCTGACAGCAGACATCTTTTTGAAGCCGGAGAACCGATATCTCAATCAGGTTATTTCACACCAATATTTGAGGGGTAATACTATGATAGCAATTTCAGCAGTAGACAAAAATTGGGCAATCGGAAACAAGGGACATCTCCTTATCTCTTTGCCTGAGGACCAGAAAGGCGTATTCAGAAAGTACACGGCAGGTCATACGGTAGTATATGGCAGAAAGACTTTGGAGACGTTCCCGGGACAGAAGCTCCTTCCCAACCGTGTGAATGTAATCATGTCCAGAAGCTTTGAGTATGAGAAGGAAGGAGCTCTTATCCTTCACTCCGCAGCAGAACTCGAAGACTTCTTGAGCCTTACTGAAGATGAGGTTTATCTCATCGGAGGTGCTTCACTCTACAATACACTTATTGGCTTGTGCGACAGAGCGATCATCACGAGCATCAGGGCAGAGTTTGAAGCAGACTGTTACTTCCCGAACCTTGATGAAGATCCCGATTGGGAATTGGAATCGGAAGAAGATCCGGTCATGAGCGAGAAGGGTGTGGAGTTCACGGTTAAGCATTATAAGAGAAAGGCGTAACATCTGTTACGCCTTTTCTTTATGCTTCTTCTTCAATTGTCTCTTCTGTAAGTTCCTCTTCTTCAGCCTGCGGACGGTAATCCGTGATCAGGGGCTGTGTCATTATCGTTGGCGGAGTGGTTACCCCGGGAGCTGTTGTGGCTGTGTAGGAGAACGTTATCGTCTCGCCTGGGTGAAGAATGAATCTCGGTGAGAATCCGAGCTCCAAGTCGTTATATTTCTCTATGGTCATAGATACCTCACCATCGTTCTCAAAGTCGCTTACAGAGCCTCCGGCAGGAGCGAAGAGGTAGATAAGCGAGTTCATCGATCCGCCGTAATCCATGGCGAGGATATACGCATTGCCTTCGCCGATCTCAAGTGTCTCTTCATCGATGTTGTTGGTAACTGCAACGGTTACACGGTATGACATGGAGCCGTCTTCATTGAGGACTCCGTCATCGTAAGAGATATCTATGTCGAGATAAGGTCCGAGCTTGTTGGCGTCGTTAACGCTGAAAAATACGCCAAGAGCAGGGTTCTCGGGATCGGTATTAAGAGAACCGGAGAATCCGAGATCAAATATGATCTGCTCGGCTTCGGGATCCTTCATCCACATCATGAAGACTCTGTCCTCGCTGCTTTCTTTTATAATGTCCAGAAGCGTGATGAGCGAGTCTTTATTGAGATTGTCCATGACCTGGCCGCCTACGATCTTTGCCGTCTCAGCGAAAATATAGTCGGTCATGACATTGGCTTCATCCATACCGTATGTGGTGAAGTAGTCGATATAGATCTGTCTCTGGAGATAATCCACGGCATTTGTCTCATCGATGGTAACGCCGTTTGAGAGAGTAACGGGGCCTGTGACAGCCATGAGTCTCTGGATGATGTGGGGAGTAAGAGATACTACGCCGTCAACATTTACGCCGTTGAATTCCTGATATGCAGAACCCCAGAGTTCGGCAGCTCTCGGGAAATGAGGGTTGCAGGAAGCTCTTCGGGGGTTATTGCCGTACCAGTCGCTCAAGAACAGCTTGTTCTCGGTATCCGTGATGTCTATCCAAGAAGCATGGGTATCGGGGATAACGTTATAGATGGAAGTAAAGTCTCCAAAGTAGAGGATGCCGTCCTTTAATGACAGGTTGCCGATAGAACCGGGGAAGCCTCCGCATGCACGCATCTCGGCGCTGTTCTGGGCAACTATTATGAAGAACTTGTCTTCGCCGTCACCGACAATGTTGTCGTAAAGAGGCCTGTAAGTGTCGGCTTCGTTGATGATATTTAATATAGTAATCATCTTCTCTGAATACTTATTGTATATTTCCGGATCTTCCGCTTCACCGGCAAGCAGTATGAGAGTGTCATTGATCTCAACAAGTTCAGGAGTTATCTCATCAAGAAGGTCCCAATATGCGGTGATTACAGCCGTATTGATACCCGGATGCATTCTGAGGTCGGAGAACGGCGTCTCGGTCATGACGGCAGCTGCAGGGCGGAGAATGTCTGAAGATGCGCTGTTTAGGAGCGGAATGAGCACATCTGCATTCTTGCCGATGACCCTGTACTGTGAAATCTGGTCTTCGAGCATGCCTGTGTGGAATTCAGGAAGATCGCCGAGCTCATAGAGGATCTTGGATGCAGCAGGACTTAAGTCATCGATCATGTCACAGTAACCGCTGATGCGGAGAGCCATCTCAGGTCCCATATTGGTGATGTCGAGCAACTCGAGATCAGGCTGGCCGAGTTCTCTTACATAGCCGGAAGCAGGTTTTAAGATCGTCTCGGTAGCTTCTTCAGCTATGTCGAGAGCTTTGCCTGCTGTGTTAAGGTCTTCCTTAATGTCAGAACCTGCAAAAGGAATATAAGATGCTGCCTGCCAGGTGGCGTCGGCGAGGTCAGCTCTTAAGCTGACTATACACTGCTCTGCTCTTACGATGCATGCATCTGCTGAATCGGCATCGCCGTCTTTAAGATAACTGATCGACATCTTGAGTGATGCTTTGAGCTCTCTGGCGTCACTTAAGGCCTTACTGGCGCTTATGAAGCAGGGAATGCCTACTGCCGCAGAAGCTACGACCAGGGTGGAAGCTACTGATACGACAGGGATCCAGACTTTTTTGGGGATCTTATTAAAAAAACTCTTTATCTTACCGGGCTTGGCGTTTTTGCCGGTCTTAGGCCCGGTCTTTCCGGCATTTGAGGCTTTGGCCTTCTTATCTGATGCTCTCTTTGCGCCCTTGTGGTTTGCGTATGCAGCCTTGGAATTCACGAAAATATTATCCTGTTGACTTGTCTTCTTCAAATTAATTATCTCCCGTAATCTTATCCTTATATAATGCCTTCGAAAGGTTATCGAACATCCTTTAAGAATAAAAGTTATATTTGTATGAAACTAAAGGAATTATAACAATAAATTCTTCTTGCGCTTTATTTTTCTTTTTGTTAGAATACTCGAGCATAAAAATCACGCATACATTCCGACTGTGGCCAATTTTGAGCTGAATATTACTTTGATGTATGCGGAAGAAAGAACAGGAGGATTATTTTATGCCAGTTATTTTAATGAAGCAGCTTCTTGAAGCAGGCGTACACTTCGGTCATCAGACACGTCGTTGGAACCCTAAGATGTCTGAGTACATCTTCACGGAGCGTAACTCAATCCACATCATCGATTTGCAGAAGACAGTCAAGAAGGTCGACGAGGCCTATGACGCTATGCGCGAGCTCGCTGAGAAGGGTGATATCCTTTTCGTAGGTACAAAGAAGCAGGCTCAGGATTCCATCAAGGAAGAAGCTCAGCGTTGCGGACAGTTCTATGTTAACTATCGTTGGCTCGGTGGTACACTCACAAACTTCGTAACAATCAAGAAGAGAGCAGCAAGACTCGAAGAACTCCGCAGAATGGAAGCTGACGGTTCTTTCGAACTCCGTACAAAGAAGGAAGTTGCTAAGCTCAAGCTCGAGATGACAAAGCTCGACCAGAACCTCGGCGGTATCGTTGGTATGGTTAAGCTCCCTGCAGCACTCTTCATCGTTGACACAAAGAAGGAGCACAATGCTGTAGCAGAGGCTAAGAGACTTGGTATCCCGATCATCGCTATCGTTGATACAAACTGCGATCCTGATGAAGTAGACTATGTAATCCCGGGTAACGATGACGCTATCCGTGCAGTTAAGCTCATCACAGCTAAGATGGCTGACGCTGTTATCGAGGCTCATCAGGGTGAGGATGCTACATCTGAGGGTATGGACATTGATTCTGTTCAGGCTCAGGCTGAGACAGCAGAGGTTGCTGAGGATCAGGCTACTGAGGAAGCAGCAGACAAGTCTATCGAAGAGATCGCTTCCGAGTCTTAATTTTCGAAAATAAATACTCGCAAAGGAGAAAATATATGGCAGTTACAGCACAACAGGTAAAAGAACTCCGTGAGCTCACAGATTGCGGCATCATGGACTGCAAGAAGGCACTTATCGAGTGCGATGGTGATATCGAGAAGGCTAAGGGCTGGCTTCGTGAGAAGGGTATGGCTAAGGCTGAGAAGAAGTCCGCAAGAGTAGCTGCAGAGGGTGCAGTTATCTCCAAGATCTCTGATGACAAGAAGACGGGCGTTCTCGTTGAGATCAACATCGAGACAGACTTCGCTGCTAACACAGATAAGTTCAAGAACTTCTCTGACGCTGTTGCTACACACATCCTTACAAAGAAGCCTGCTACTATTGAAGAGCTTATGGCTCAGCCTCTTTACAATGATGAGTCCAAGACAGTTGAGGTCTTCCAGAAGGAAGCTATCGCTGATATCGGTGAGAATACATCGATCAGAAGATTCATTGTTTATGAGGTAGAGGGCAACGGCGCTGTTGCTTCTTACATCCACATGGGCGGTAAGGTCGGCGTATTCGTAGAAGTAGGTACTTCTGACGATTCCGTTATCACAAAGCCTGAGTTCGAAGAATTCGCTAAGAACATCGGTATGCAGGTTGCAGCTTCAAGACCCGGATGGGTTGAGGAGAAGGATGTTCCCCAGTCTGAGCTCGACAAGGAGACAGAGATCCTCAAGAACAAGGCTCTCGAAGAGGGCAAGCCTGAGGCTATCATCATGACAAGGATCATCCCGGGCCAGATCAAGAACTTCTACAAGATGAACTGCCTCGTAGATCAGGAGTACATCAAGGATGAGGACATCAACGTTGCACAGTACATCGAGCAGACAGGCAAGGCATTAGGCGCTGAGCTCTGCATCGTACGTTTCACACGCTTCGGTCTCGGTGAGGGTATCGAGAAGAAGGTTGATGACTTCGCTGAGGAAGTTAGAAAGCAGGCTGGTCTTTAATAGGCACAGGTTCTTTTCTAAGACCTTAATCAACAAAATCAAGGGTTGTCTCACTTATGAGGCAACCCTTTTTCCATTTCATTTAATTTTTCCTTTTATTAAATAAATATTATTGTTAAAATCTAGTGTAAGAATTTTAAGCGGAGGATCCAATTTAATATGGGTGAGACAAAGTATAATCGCATACTCCTTAAGATATCGGGAGAAGCATTGGCAGGAGATGCCAAGGTAGGCATCAATGATGAGGTCCTCAAGGAGATTTCAACAAACATCAAGGCAGTAGCTGATCTGGGCGTTCAGGTTGCTATCGTTGTAGGCGGCGGCAACTTCTGGCGCGGAAGATCTTCAGAGAAGATGGACAGAGTTACAGCAGACCACATGGGAATGCTTGCAACCCTCATGAACTCACTTGCACTTTCTGACGCTCTTGAGCAGCAGGGTGCGGTTACGAGAGTTCTGTCAGCTGTTGAAGTAAGACAAATGGCTGAACCTTATATCAGGAAGAGAGCCGTAAGACACCTGGAAAAGGGCAGGATCGTCATCTTCGCATGCGGAACAGGCAACCCTTATTTCTCCACGGACACAGGGGCTGCCTTAAGAGCAACCGAGATCGGTGCGTACGTATTCCTTAAAGCTACTATGGTTGACGGCGTTTATGACAAGGATCCCAACATTTATCCTGATGCAAAGAAGTATGACACAGTATCTCATGACGAGGTCTTAACACTTAATCTCAAGGTCATGGATGCTACAGCTGCTGCGCTCTGCCGTGATAACCACACGAAGATCCTCGTATTCTCAATGAAGGATCCTGAGAACATCGTCAGGATCGCCAAGGGCGAAAAGCTCGGAACAATTGTTGAATAAAAAATGCAAATAAAGGGAGGCTACTACTATGGCTATGATCGAGATCACAAAGAAAGATTACGATGATATCGAAGCAAAAATGCAAAAGTGCATCGATAATCTTCAGGAAAACCTCAATACTATCCGTGCCGGCCGTGCTAATCCGCACGTGTTAGACAAGATCACCGTTGATTACTACGGTGCTCCGTCTCCGCTTAATGCAGTTGCCAATATTCAGGTTCCTGAAGCAAGAATGATCACTCTTGCTCCATGGGATCCAAAGATGCTCAAGGATATCGAGCATGCTATCCAGGCTTCTGACCTCGGAATCAATCCTACAAATGACGGTAAGATGATCAGACTCGTTTTCCCCATGCTTACAGAAGAGAGACGTAAGGATCTTGTTAAGCAGGTTAAGGTCTATGGCGACGAGACAAAGGTCGTTATCCGCAACAACCGCCGTGACGCTATCGATAAGATGCGTTCAGCTAACAAGAAGAAGGAACTTACAGACGATCTTCTCAAGGAATTCGAAGAGAAGGTTCAGAAGATCACAGATAAGTTCACCGCTGAAGTAGACAAGGTCTGCGAAGGCAAGAATAAGGAATTGATGGAAATCTGATCTTAGATGGCCTTTTTAGGAAACAAACAGCAGAAGACCTATGATACGGGTGACCTTAAGGTCCCCGTATCTTTGGGTGTAATAATGGACGGCAACGGAAGATGGGCTACCCAAAGACACCTTCCGAGAAGTGCCGGACACAGGGCAGGCGCCGAGAACCTCAAGGAGCTCTGCCGTAACTGCGGAAGATACGGAGTAAAGTATCTTACCGTGTATGCCTTCTCTACAGAGAATTGGGCCAGACCCCAGAATGAAGTGGAACAGCTCATGAAGCTCTTTGTCGAGTTCGTTGACCGTTACGATCCCGAGCTCAAGGAAGAAGGTGTCAGGATGAGATTTACGGGAGACATCCCGGCTCTGCCTGAGAAAGTAAAAGAAACGATCAAGATCGAGGAAGAGAGATCCAAAGACCGTGAGAAGATGCAGCTCATAATTGCATTCAATTACGGTGGCAGGAGAGAGATCGTAAGCAGCTGCCAGAAGTTGGCTGAGCAGGTCAAGGCTGGAACGTTAGAGCCTTCCGACATAACCGAACAGATGATCTCCGATAATCTTTATCTTCCTGACGTGCCTGATCCGGAACTTATCATCAGACCCAGCGGTGAGCTGAGGATCTCCAACTTCCTTTTGTGGGAGTGTGCTTATTCAGAGTTTTGGATATCTGACGTTCTGTGGCCGGACTTCGGTTATGAAGAACTGACACAGGCCTTCAGGGATTATGCGTTAAGAGACAGACGCTTCGGCGGTCTGTCGAAGAAAGACAGTAAGACTTAATTTGAGACAGAGAATTATTACAGGCACGATATTTACCATTCTGGTGCTGGCGTTCATTCTGCCCGCTTATTTTTTCCCGTTTACGGGAATAATAATGGCCTGTATTATTGGTGTTTTCGCATGCGTCGAGATGTATAAGGCCCTTAAGAACGGCGGATACCATCCGTCCAGGCTGCTTCTTATCATCGGTATGTCCATTGCTACGCTGATAGTTATCTGCGGAGTAGTTTTCAAACTTCAGATCGAGAACACTATGGCTCTGTATCTGATAGTTGTGTGTATGTATTGTGCTTCCTGCGGTATCAATCTGCCGCTCGTAAGACCTCACGATGAGAAGGCGCTTCTTAACGGCATATTTACCGGCGGAATGGTTTTCTATATCTCATTCCCACTGTTCTGCCTTGTCAGTGCGCTCCTTTTTGTCCCTCACGGCTGGTTCTACGCGATCATCGGACTGTTTGCCCCGTGGGCTACGGATACGTTCGCATATTTTACGGGTGTTGCATTCGGCAAGCACAAGATCGTTCCGCACATCTCTCCCAAGAAGACATGGGAAGGCTGCATCGGCGGATCTTTGTTCTGTGCTGTCTGCGTAACCATTTATTGTTGTCTGGTAATTTACAGGGTCGACAGTATTCAGATGAACCTGGTTGCTTACGGAATCATCACATTCCTTTTGGGACTCCTGATCTCGGTAATGTCCCAGCTTGGCGACTGGTTCTGTTCGGTAATAAAGAGAAGAACGGGTATCAAGGACTTCAGCAATCTTTTCCCGGGCCACGGCGGTATGCTCGACAGATTTGACAGCGTTTTCTTTACGATGCCGACCGCGCTGCTGCTCGCGATAATTACTTACAACCTGTTCTGATCAGTTGATCAATTCTTATTCGGGAGATATTAAATGCGCAGTTTAGCTATCTTGGGTTCAACAGGCTCTATCGGAAAACAGACGCTGGAAGTTGCCAGAAAGGCACCTTCCGATTTTACTGTTGAAGCGCTTACATGCGGCAGTGATATCGAGACTCTCTATAGCCAGATAGAAGAATTCAGACCTAAGGTCTGCTCCGTTGTTGATGAGAAGAAGGCAATGGAACTTAAGGACAGACTTAAGTCAGCCGGTATCGGTACCGAAGTCCTGACAGGCAGGGAAGGCAACGTTACTGCAGCAACCCTTGATTCCATCAACACCGTGGTCGGTGCCATTGTAGGTTTTGCGGGTCTTGAACCTGTTTATCACGGCATCTTAAGCGGCAAGGACATTGCTCTTGCCAATAAAGAAACACTGGTAGCGGGCGGCGATATCATCATGCCTCTCATAAGAGATATGGGCGTCATGATGCTCCCCATCGACAGTGAGCATTCTGCCATCTGGCAGTGTCTTAAGGGTGAGAAGAGAGAAGACTTAGACCGTATCCTCATTACAGCTTCAGGCGGACCGTTCAGAGGGATGTCCCGTGAAGCTCTCGAAAACGTTACGCTCGAAGACGCTCTTCATCATCCGACATGGAATATGGGCGGCAAGATCACCATAGATTCTGCAACCATGATGAATAAGGGCCTTGAGATTATTGAGGCTCATCATTTATATGGCATATCCTGCAAAAAGATCGACGTAGTGGTCCATCCCCAGAGCATCATCCATTCGATGATCAGACTTAAGGACGGATCCGTTCTTGCACAGATGGGCAAGCCTTCCATGGTCCTTCCCATTGAAGTCGCTCTTTATTATCCTGACAGGGGACCTTCTATCGTTAAGGAATTTGATCCTTTTGAGGCGGCTTGTTCAAATCTTACTTTCGAGCCCTGCGACACTGAAGTATTCAGACTCGTTAAGCTCGCATATGAGACTGGAGACAAGGGAGGACTTTATCCTGCGGTAATGAACGCCGCCAATGAGGCAGCTGTAAGAAGCTATCTTGCTGGTAAGATCAAATTCCTCGGAATCGAATCAACTGTTTATGAGACAGTTGAAAAGATGGATTCCATGATAAGAGATACCGGACTTACCATTGAGACGATAGAACAGGCCGATAAGGATGCCAGGATATATGCTGACGAAATAATAGCAGGGAAGATCACGACATGAACATAGCGGCAAGTATAGTTTTCGTAGTCATAATGCTCGGAGTACTGGCATCAGTACATGAGCTGGCACATTTTCTGGTAGCACGTCTCCTTAAGATCAAGGTTTTTGAGGTATCGCTCTTTGTCGGTCCCAAGGTCTTGAAGTGGAAGCATAAGGATGTTGATTTCTCTATAAGACTCATTCCTCTCGGCGCATACGTCAGATTCTCTGAAGTCGACGAGGAAGGCTACGTTGTCAACAGTGATGATCCTGCGCTCCTTGTAAACCAGCCGAGATTCAAGCGTTTGCTGGTTGCTGTTGCAGGTCCTCTCATGAACCTTATTCTGGGTATTCTCATATTCTTCGGCATGTTCTGCGCTACAGGCTTTTACAGCCTTGAGATGGGTCCTGCAATTACAGGAACACAGACCGCCGATGTTGCAGAACAGTATACCGAAGGCGACATGATCAGAAAGGTCAACGGCCAGACTGTATTTACGGTCTACGACCTCAATTATGAGCTTGATTCGATCGATGCAAAAGAAGACTTAACCCTCACGCTCCAGTCCAAGGAGACCGGTAAGTACTACGATGTTGTCCTCGTTCCTGAAGTGTTCAACAGACCGATGCTCCTTATCAATGTCCTTACACTTGATACTGAGAACGAATATGAAGGCTGGGAAGTCTATTCCGTTGATCCCGGGCAGAACAAGGGCAATCCCATACTTCAGCCGGGCGATTATGTTACCCACATCAACGGTGTGTCCGTAAACGATGAAGGTTTTGATGATTATATCTTCAATTATGAGGGAGAAGTGCTGAATGTTACTTATGTAAGGGATGGTGAGGTTCATGAAGATGAGATCATCCCCGAATATGTTGAGTACGTAACCGTAAGAGGTGTCAGACCGATAGGTTATGAGCTCAATTCACCCATGGCTTTTGGCAAGGCGTTCATTTATGCGGCCAAAATGCCGTTTGCACTCGTGAATTTTACGGTTAGAGGCATCAGAGATATTATCGCAGGCAAGGTAAAAGCTTATAATTTGGTATCGGGTCCTATCGGTATCACATCAATGGTCAATGATGTGGTTAAGGATGAGCAGGAGTCGACCGGTGATAAGATCTACTTGCTCATAATGCTGAGTGGTGTTATCTCCATCGCTCTTGCATTTTCGAATCTGTTACCGATCCCCGGTCTTGACGGCGTTCAGATACTTCTGATTGTCGTTGAGATGGTTATAGGACGCAAGTTATCTGAGAAGGCTGAGGGCAGACTGACGGTAATAGGATTTGTGATGATCATATTCCTTGTTATCGTCGCATTGGTATCGGATGTCCTGAGGATCATTTTCGGTTACTGACAACTATTAAGGAGTTAGCTTTATGACTAAGAAAGTCTTGATCGGCAATGTTGAAGTAGGCGGCGGGTCTTCTGTTAAGATCCAGTCGATGAACAACACGGATACCAGAGATGCCAAGGCTACTTTGGCCCAGATCCATGAGCTCGCCGACAACGGTTGTGATATCACCAGAGTTGCAATTCCTGATATGGCTGCAGCCGAGAGCCTTAAGGAGATCACTGCCAATTCTCCGATCCCTGTAGTAGCCGACATCCACTTTGATTACAGACTTGCTCTTGCAGCAGCCGATAACGGCGCTGCCAAGATCAGGATCAATCCCGGTAATATCGGGGGGCCGGAGAATGTTAAGCTCGTTGCCGACAAGTGCAGGGAGAGACATATTCCCATCAGAGTTGGAGTCAATTCCGGTTCTATCTCCAGAGAGATACTTGCGAAGTATGGTGAAGTTAATGCTGATGCCATGACTGAGAGCGCGCTTGGCGCGGTTAAGCTGCTTGAGGATCAGGATTTTGACGATATCGTTATATCGATCAAGTCTTCTTCTCCGAAGCTTACTATCGATACTTACCGTATTCTCTCCAAGTCATGCGATTATCCGCTTCATGTAGGTGTTACCGAGGCAGGTACAGTACGTGAAGGCGCGATCAAATCAGCAGTAGGCATCGGTGCGCTTCTTGCTGAAGGCATCGGTGATACGATCAGAGTATCACTTACAGGCAATCCTGTGGTTGAAGTAATAACGGCCAAGCAGATACTTAAGGCGCTTGACTTAAGAGACGGAGGAATTACCTTCATATCCTGTCCCACTTGTGGAAGGACTCAGGTGCCATTGATCGAACTTGCAGGACAGATAGAGCAGAAGCTCATAAACCTTCCCTATAACCTTAAGGTTGCAGTAATGGGTTGTGTAGTCAACGGACCCGGAGAAGCCAGAGAATGTGACATCGGACTGGCAGGCGGTAAGGATGAATTCATTTTGTTTGAAAAGGGTGTACCGGTCAGAAAGATTCCTGCGGCTAATGCAGTTGACGAGTTTGTAAGGGAAGTGATCAGAGTTGGAGAAGAAAAGAGTAAAACTACTTGAACTGTTTAATTTAGACAGTGACAGTTATAAAGACTTAGACGGGCTTTTTGTACTTAAGGTTGATATTTATAAGGCTAAGATGTCAGTCAATATCGTACTTGACGGTGTTGATACATTGACAGGCAACAACAGCCTTAAATCTTTTGTTGAGGAATTAGAGAGCGACTTCGGAACAAAAGTCAATTTCTCATTTACCGGGATCAGCGATGTTGATCTTCCGAATGTTTTCGATACATTAACGCCTCTTATCAAGCATTACATAACCAGAGACAGCGAGAGCAACATCAGTGATCTTGCTGATTTTGCCACGTTCAGTACTGAAGTCGAATACGATGATGAGGGCGAACCTCAGTGCCGGGCATATATCTGCATGCCCTCGGGATGGGCTTCCATGCTGAGTGATTCAGACAGGAAGGAACTCATAAGTGCAGTATCCAATGCAAGTTCTATATGCTTAGGCAGCAGTATCAAGTGTTCATATGAGATACTCAGCATGGATCCTGATATTGCCGGTGTGGATCTTTCAGATGAAGAAGAGATCAAGCAGGCTTTACAGGGCCTTAAGTTTGAAGACTATGTCGAAGAAGAAGACAAAGAACCTAAGAAGGGAAAATCTTCAGGCAAGAAGAAGTCTGACAAAGACAAGAAGGACACAGCTGATGCAGCTCCCAAGAAGGATTCGTGGGAGTTCAAGGCTGAACAGGCAAGGAAAGAAGCAAAGCAGGAGGATAAGCAGTCCTTCTACAAGGCCAAAGAGAATGCCGAGAACCAGCTTTACGGCCGCGTAAAGAAACAGGCCACATTCATGAAGATCGCTAATCTCAGTGTAGGCTGTTTTGATGTTAACGTGGCTGGTGAGATAACATTCAATGAGGATTCTTTTAAGCTTGCGAAAACAGGCAGAAGCGTAATCGTTAAGTTCATGTGCCTTGACGATACTGACGGTATCTCATGCATAGCTTTCCTTAAACCCGATGAAGCTGACAGCTTCCAGAATGAATATGGCAAAGGTGGATTCATCGGCATTCAGGGTAATGTTGAGAATGATTCATATACCGGCGATCTGTGTCTTAAGGTATCCGGCTTTTTCAAGGCTGAACGTCCTGCCAAGAGGAAGGATACAGCTGAACGTAAGAGAGTTGAGCTTCACGTCCACACCAAGATGAGCGAGAGTGATGCAACGAGCGATCCGAAAGATCTTATCAGGCTTGCTGCAAGCTTCGGTCACACAGCATGTGCGGTAACTGACCACGGAGTTGTTCAGGCATTCCCGCATGTGTTCGAGGAAGCAAAAGAAATAAATAAGAAACGTGCGAAGAACGGTGAGGAACCGATCAAGTGTATCTTGGGTTGTGAAGGATATCTTGTTGATGATGGCCCCACGGTTTTCTATAACCTTCCTTACGACGTAAAGAACGATAAGATCAAACCTTCCGTTGCTGATGACGACGCGGCTTTAAACTTCATTACCAAGCCTAAGGCTGTTGGTTCATTCGTTGCAATAACTATCGAGCGTCATGGCAATGATGCATTAACTGATACCTTTAGTTCCGTATGTGCTTCGAAGTTCAGACTTAAGGGCTATAAGGCTGTTAAGCCTGAGGATGAAGGCGAATCCGATCAGGATGCTATGGAATTTGCATCCCACGATATCGATAAGTCTCTCTGGAATCCTGAGGAGATTCCTGAAGAACTTAAGGATGAGAATATTAATGCTAAGCCTTTGGAACCCCATGCTCCTTTGGGCACTTCCTGCAATGTTCATCTTGACATCAACGGAGAGTTTGCAGACGGCAGTGATGAGGTGGTTCCTTCAGAACTGGTTTTCGAGCATGTGGCAGATTTCCACGCTGAATTCGAAGATATTATCTATCCGGGTTCGGGCGAGCCTTGTGACTCTTACTTTGCCATGGGCGAACTCCTGGAATTCATCGGTGATTCCTATGTCACGGGTCCCGATATTTTCACAACACTCGCATTCCTCCGCCGTGCAGGTTACGGAATAAATATAGAAGAACACAAGTATTACAGACATAAGTTCCTTATGCCTGCCACTTCGGATGAAGATATCTTAGAAATATTCTATAAGGGCGAATTTAAGAGTATAGATGAAGCATTGGGCAGCAAGGGTGCTGCATTCAGTTATGCTTCAAATGGCGGCAAGTTCGATGAGATGTTTGCTGCATGTTATAAATCCGCTTCTTTACTTGTTTCTTGCCTTAAGGATGCCGGTTCTGTTGATGCGCTTAAGATCAACTATGATGTTGGTCATTATACGCCTGAAAGGATTAAGTCTACAAAGAAAATCGCACCGAACAGTCCCTATAGAGAAGCGCCTACTTACCATATCATCTATCTTGTACGTTCAAATATGGGACTATATAACCTGTACCGTATTGTATCTGAATCCCAGATACACTATTTTGCATTAAGACCCAGAACGCCTAAGAGTCTGCTTAAGTATTTTAAATCCGGCATTATCGTCGGCGGTGCCTGCGAACGTGGCGAGATCTACCGTTATGTAATCACAAAATACAGATCTCTAAATAAGGACAGACAGGCAACAAGAGAATTCCTTAAGACTGATCCGGAGTTCCAAAAGATACTGAATCTCTACGATTATGTTGAGATACAGCCTCTGTGCAACAATATGTTCATTACGAGACAGGATCCTTCTAAATCAGATACCGGTACGGTTCCTGTTAATGAAGATGATATCCGTATCATTAATGAGCTTCTTGTCGAGACTGCAGATGATCACGGCATGATGTGCTGTGCTACGACTGACTCACATTTCCTTAATAAGGAAGACGGCCGATACAGAAAGTACATGCTGATGAGCATGGGCTTTGATGATGCAGAGATGCAGAGCGACCTCTACTTCAGAACGACTGATGAGATGCTCGAAGAGTTCAAGTATCTCGGTGAAGATAAGGCGATGGAAGTTGTTGTTGATAACACCAACAAGATCGCCGACATGATCGACTTCGGCATCAAGCCTTTCCCTGATGGATCCTATCCGCCGCAGATTGCAAGAGCTGCAGCCGATGTGCGTGATATCGCTTACACTAAGGCTAACAGGATGTACCGTCATAACGGCGTGCTTAATGAAGTAGTTAAGGCAAGACTCGACAGAGAGCTTGCATCCATTATCGGTAACGGATATGCGATCATGTATTATATCGCATACAGGCTCGTTAAGAAGTCGAATAACGATGGATACGTTGTAGGTTCGAGAGGTTCTGTCGGTTCTTCGTTTGCTGCAACGATGTGTGGTATTTCCGAAGTTAACCCGCTGCCTCCGCATTACAGATGTCCCAAGTGCAACTATGCAGAGTTCGATAATACGGGTGTATACGGTTCAGGTTACGATCTGCCGCCGAAGAACTGTCCCGAGTGCGGTGAGAAGCTGATCCCTGACGGACAGGATATTCCTTTTGAGACGTTCCTGGGATTCAAGGGTGACAAACAGCCTGATATCGACCTTAACTTCTCCGGTGAATATCAGCCCAGAGCTCACGCTTATGTAGGCGTTTTGTTCGGCGGAACACATACATTCAAGGCCGGTACTATCGGTGCTTACCAGGATAAGAATGCTTATGGTGTCTGCCGCAAGATCTGTGAAGAGAAGGGTGAACCTTTTACCCAGGCACACCTTGCATTCATGGCAAGAGACATCATCGGTGTTAAGAGAACAACTTCCCAGCACCCGGGCGGTATCGTAGTTATTGCAAAGGAGATGGATATCTATGAATTCACTCCTATCCAGTTCCCGGCAAATAAGACTGACTGCGGAATAATAACCACACACTTCGATTTCCGTGCAATGCACGATACGATCTTAAAGCTTGATATCTTAGGACATGCAGATCCTACGGTATTAAGAATGCTCAGCGACATCACGGGCGTCAACATTACTGATATACCGATTCCTGATGAGAAGGTAATGAGCCTTCTTGTTGGAACGGATGCATTAGGGTTCCCGATAGAAGCTACTGATGCGGGTTCAGCAACACTGGGTCTTTCAGAGCTTGGTACCAACATGGCGCGTGGAATGATCAAAGAGACAAAGCCTACCAGGTTCTATGACCTCGTACAGCTCATGGGTCTTTCACATGGTACTGACGTCTGGACCGGAAATGCCCAGGATCTTATCAGGAGCGGTACATGTGACCTTAATTCAGTTATCGGATGCCGAGACTCCATCATGACAAGCCTTATCTATTGGGGACTTCCCAATAAGGATGCTTTCGACATCATGGAGGGCGTACGTAAAGGTAAGGTTGCAGCAGGCAAGGTTGAAAAGTGGCCTGATTATGTAAAAGAGATGAAAGAATGCGGCGTCCCTGACTGGTATATCGAATCCTGTCAGAAGATTAAGTACATGTTCCCTAAGGCACATGCCGCAGCTTATGCTATCTCAACTCTCCGTGTTGCCTGGTTCAAGGTCTACTATCCCGAAGAATATTACTGTTCTTTCTTTACTCACAGAGGTGAGGGATTATTTGACGCTGAACAGCTTTGCAACGGACCCGAAAAGGTAAAGAAGAGAAGGCTCGAACTTGCAGATGAGATGCATGCAAAGGGTGATCCGAATACTAAGCTCAAGTACTATTTCTATGAGCTTGTTGAGGAGATGTACGCCAGAGGAATTACATTTGCTCCCATCACACTTAACGATTCACTTGGAAAGAAGTTTGCAAAAGCAGGCGATAAGCTTATCAGACCTCCGTTCTGTGCCATTGCCGGCGTGTCGGAGGCAAATGGTATTGATATTGAGAATGCGAGAAAAGAAGGGGAATTCAAGAACCGCGATGACTTCATGAAGAGGACAGGCGTCGGTCAATCCGTAACACAGAAGCTTCTTGATTACGGCGGTATCCTTGATGATCTTCCGGAAAGTGCACAGATCAATCTGTTTGACATGCTTGGAGGCTGATAGCTTATGTATTGCGGCGTATTGATAAGAGGAGCTGCGAAGCAGATCGACAGGCTGTTTACTTATCGTGTGCCTGAAGAACTCAAGCCTTCAGTAGTACCCGGATCTCTTGTGTCGATCCCTTTCGGCAAGGGTGATTCGGAGCGCGCAGCAGTAGTAATTGAACTTAAGGATGAATTTGAAGGTGATGAGAGTCTTGTAAAAGACATCAGTTCACTCATTTCGGGAGCACCGGTACTTAACAGTGACCAGCTCGCGCTTATCGATAAGATCAGCGACAGGTTCAACTGTACCAGAGGTGATGTCATTGAGCTGATGGTGCCTTCCTGTGTCATTAATCATAAAGATCCCATAGAAGTCTTTGTTGAGCTCGTTTCAAAAGAAACAGCTCTCGAAGTCCTGAAGAGCGAGTCTTTAAGATCTGTTGCCCACATCAATATCCTTGAATATCTTTTAGAGCGCGGCAAGTGTACCAGAAAAGAGATAATGTCGTCTCTGTCCTGTTCTTCTGCCCAGGTTAAAGCGCTTGAAGATAAAGGACTTGTAAGACTTGTAAAAGAAGCATCCGACAGCGTTCCTCCGGTTATTTCAGATGACTTTGTACCTGAAGGAAAGTTCACTGAAGAATACGATCTCAGCGATGAACAGAAGGACGCTGTCAGTGCGATTCTAAAAGGAATAGAAGATAAGAAATCAGGTACTTTCCTCTTATTCGGCATTACAGGGAGCGGTAAGACAGAAGTCTATCTCAACTGTGCCAAGAAGGTGATTGCCGAAGGCGGAAGTGTCATATATATGGTTCCCGAGATCTCGCTGACTCCTCAGACGATCAACTGGATCAAGGGAAGATTAGGCGACAGTGTTGCAGTCCTTCACAGCAGACTGACCGACAAGCAGCGCTATGAACAGTGGAATAATATCCGGACTGGCAGGGCAAAGGTTATTGTCGGCCCGAGAAGCGGAGTGTTTGCACCGGCAGTTAACTTAAGACTGATCATTCTTGATGAAGAACATGACGGTTCTTATAAATCTGAATCTCATCCGAGATATTCTGCGAAGGATATAGCCAGAATGAGATCTCTTATAACCGGATGCTGTGTTGTATTGGGTTCTGCTACTCCTTCTGTCGAGAGCTTCTATGCTGCCAATGCAGGCGCATATAAACTCCTTGAGTTAAAGTCCAGAGCCAGACAGGAAGCAACACTTCCGAAGATCGTTCCTGTTGATATGAAGGAGCAGATGAAGTTAGGAAGCGGCAATATGCTCTCGGTCCCGTTAAGACAGGCAATGTCTGTTGCTTTCTCAGAGAATAAGCAGGTTATCCTGCTTCTTAACCGCAGAGGCTTTTCGAGGAACCTGGTATGTGAAGACTGTGGTGAGGCTGTTACCTGTAAGAATTGTTCTGTAGCAATGACACTGCATAATAACAGACGCAACGGAACCCAGAGTCTCGTGTGCCATTACTGCGGATATACGATTCCTTCTTATGAAGCTGTGTGCGGCGTCTGTGGCGGAAAGCGCTTTACGAAGACGGGATTTGGAACGCAGCAGCTCGAAGAGTTCCTTCATCAGGTGTTCCCGCATGAGAAGGTCCTCAGAATGGATCAGGACTCTACGATGACGCCCGGAGCTCATAAAGAGATAATCGAGAAGTTTGCCCAAAAGCAAGCATCTATCCTTATCGGTACGCAGATGATCGCCAAGGGCCTCGACTTCCCGGATGTTACTGTAGTAGGTGTTTTGGGTGCTGATCTAATGCTTGCTTCATCTTCGTTCAAGGCATCAGAAAGAGCTTTCCAGCTTATTACCCAGGCAGCCGGAAGAGCGGGCAGGGGAGATCATCCCGGAACAGTATATATTCAGAGTTTGAGACCTGACCAGCCCCTGTTCAGGTTCGCCTGCACCCAGAACTACAGAGCCTTCTACGAACAGGAGATCGAGTACAGGCAGAAGTTGAAGCTCCCGCCGTTTAAAGCTGTAGGTGAGATAGTTCTGTCTCTGCCTGATGAGAATGATCTTGTTAAGAGGTCCAATGAGCTTGCAAAATATCTTAATGGATTTATCGGTTATCAGGACAAGAAGTACCAGTTTGAGGTATATGGCCCTATCCCCTGCGTTATCTATGAGCTCAGAGGCAGATTCAGGATGTCTTTTGTTATCAAGGCTTGCAATAAATCCGCTATCAACAGTGTGTTCAAAAGGCTGATCGAAGACTTCGACCACACGAAGTTCCCGATGTCTTTTGACAACGACCCCCAGGAAGGCTGAAAACGCCTCAACTGTGCGCTGTGGAAGTACATATGTGCACCCCAGAAGTATAAATTGACTATTAATAATATTAGGTGTTACAATCCATTATCAGAATGAGGATTTAGGCTATAAAACCCTATCTTTTTCTAGTTTTTCATTTGGGAGGCATTAATATGTCCAAGCCTGTATTTGTAGGTGCCGGTGTTGCTATCGTTACTCCGTTTTATGAGAATGGCGGAATAAATTTTGATGAACTCAAGCGTATGATCGAGTTCCAGATCGCTCAGAAGATCGATTCCATCATTATCTGCGGATCTACCGGCGAAGCTGCTACGATGAATCACGAAGAGCACGTAGAAGCTATCAAGTGCGCTGTTGATACAGTTGCAGGCCGCGTTCCCGTAATCGCAGGAACAGGTTCTAACGATACTGCTTATGGTATCGAGCTTACCAAGGCAGCAGCCGAACTCGGAGCTGATGCAGCTCTGCTCGTTACGCCTTATTACAACAAGTGCACACAGGAAGGACTTTACCGTCACTATAAGATGATCGCTGATGCAGTACCTGAACTGCCTATCATTCTTTATAACGTTCCTTCCAGAACCAACGTCAATATCTCTCCTGAACTTCTCTTTAGACTTTCAGAGTGTGAGAACATCATCGGTGTTAAGGAGTGCAACTTCGCTCAGGTTCCTGAGATCTACAGCCTCTGCGGCGACAGATATGCTCTCTATTCCGGTGAGGACGGTCTTGCCGTACCTATGATCTCTCTTGGTGCCAAGGGCGTTATCTCTGTAATTGCCAACATCATGCCTAAGGAAACATCCGAGATGATCCATGATTACATCAACGGCGATACAGAGAAGGCAAAGAAGGCACAGATCGACTTCATTCCTCTTGTAAAGGCAATGTTCTGTGAAGTTAACCCGATTCCTGTTAAGGAAGCCATGAACATTCTTGGATGGAATGCAGGTCCCTGCAGACTTCCTCTTTGTGAGATGAGCAAGGCTAACCACGATAAGGTCGTAGATGTTCTTGCCAAGTATGACACTTCAGCAATGAAGGCTTTTCTTGGAAAGTAATCTGATAGGAACAGGAGTATCAAATGGTTAAGATTTTTCTAAACGGTTGTTGCGGAAGAATGGGCAAAGCCATTGTTGACTTGTGCCTTCACAGTGATGAATACCAGATCGTAGCAGGCGGCGATATTTTCGAGAACCCTGATTACAAGTTCCCGGTTTATACAAGCGTTAATGAATGCACCGAGGATTTTGATGTGATCATCGATTTCTCCAATGCCAAAGCCGTTCCTACTATCCTTGAATTTGCGCTTTCCCGCAAGAAGCCTTTTATCTGCTGCACAACAGCTCTTTCTGACGAGACAGTCAATGATATCCTCAAGGCTTCTGAGGAGATCGCGGTATTCAAGTCTGCAAACATGAGCATCGGTATCAATCTCATGATCGAGCTTGCCAAGCAGGCTACGAAGATTCTTTATCCCGATTTCGATATCGAGATCTTAGAGGCTCACCACAACAGGAAGCTGGATGCACCTTCCGGTACTGCGATGATGATCGCTAATGCAATCGATCAGGAGATCCCTGATAAGGTTGAATATGTATATGACAGACACAGCGTTAATAAGGCCAGATCCAAGCAGGAGATCGGCATCTCTTCCATCAGGGGCGGTAACATAGTCGGTGAACATCAGGCTATGTTTATCAGTGATGAAGAGATAATCACGATCAGCCACAGCGCACAGACCAGAGATGTATTCGCCAAGGGTGCATTAAGGGCTGCCAAATTTATGGCCGATAAAGAGCGTGGATATTTCACAATGTCTGATATAATTGCTGAGTATACAGGCGAATAATTTTTTGGAGGAATTATAAATGTTCAATTTTGAAGATACCGGTTTTGGCTTACAGTCTTTCCTCGGTAATGGTGAGATGATGGGATCTGCTGCATCCCTCGGACTTCTTGTCCTTATGTTCGTGGTCTTTTACTTCATTCTTATCAGACCTCAGCGTAAGAAGGATAAGGAACTTAAGGAGCAGATGAGCAAGCTTCAGGTCGGCGATAAGGTCGTTACCATCGGCGGTCTCGTAGGTTTTGTTGCTAACGTTAAGGGTGATGAGGTTACCATCTCAACATCCGCAGCTAATACACTCGTTACTTTCTCAAAGAGCGCTATTCAGACCGTTATTAAGCGTGATCAGCTCAATCCTGACGGTTCCGTCAAGAAGTCTGAAGAGCCTGAGAAGCCTTCTTTCTTTGGCAAGAAGAAGGAGAAGAAGGATAAGGACGCTGAGTAATTCCTTCTCATACGGCTGTTTATACGGGCCCGGAATTTGCACCGGGCCTTTTAATTAATAACAGAGGTTTACATGGGACTGATACCTGAGAACGTAATTGATGAAGTGCTTATGAAGGCGGATATCGAATCCGTTGTAAGCCGTTATGTTCAGCTTAAGCGTTCGGGCGGCAACATGTGGGGTCTCTGTCCTTTCCATTCTGAGAAGACTCCGTCTTTCTCGGTTAATCCGTCCAAGCAGATCTTCCACTGCTTCGGGTGCGGCAAGGGCGGCAATGCCATAAAGTTCATAATGGAGATCGAGCACCTTAATTATCCTGAAGCGATCAGACATCTTGCAGGATTATATGGTGTTGATGTTCCCGAGACAGGTTATTCCGGTGATTCCGTAAACAAAGAAGAGAAGAACCGGATCAAGGATATCCTTAAGGAAGCCGCTAAATACTACTACAAGTCATTAAATGATCCGGAGATCGGTAAGCCAGCCAGAGAATATGCCGAGAAGAGAGGCCTTTCCAAGCAGACTCTCGACAGCTTCGGACTGGGTTATTCTCCGATCAGGACCGGCTTGTACGACATATTGAAGGAGAAGGGCTATAAGGATGACGAGATGCTCAAGTCAGGTATCTTTGTCCAGTCTTCGAAAACAAACAAACCTTATGAGCTTTTCCGCGGAAGACTGATGTTTCCTATTTTCGACACGTTCGGAACCATAATCGCATTCGGCGGCAGATCTTTGGGTCCTGAGATGCCCAAGTATGTAAATTCTCCGGATTCGCTCGTATATAACAAGCAGAATCATCTGTATGCGATGAATTTTGCAAGAAAAGAGCAGTCTAAACAGCTTATCGTTGTTGAAGGTTATATGGATGCCATCGCAATGCATTCGGCTGGTTTCCGGAATACTGTTGCAGCTCTCGGCACATCTTTTACTGACAGCCAGCTTAAGCTCTGCAGCAGATATGCAGAAGAAGTGGTATTCTTCTTCGATGCTGATGCCGCAGGACAGAAGGCTGCCTTAAGAGCCATCAGGATGATGATGGAATATCTGAAGAAATTAAGCGGTATCGGGATCCGCATCAGGATCGCGAAGGTGCCTGACGGCAAGGACCCTGATGAATTCATCAGAGTCAACGGTGCCGATAAGTTCAAGGAAGTCGTCCGCAATGCCCTTTATGTTGAGGACTATCTTCTTGCCAGAGCTAAGAACGATAATACTGATTCGGAGACAGGCACTCTTGATCTCGGCAGATATCAGGCAGACATCCTGGAATACGGTTCCTGGATGAATGATGAGATAAAGATGTCCAGAATGGCAGGAGTTGCCGCAGCAATGCTCGGTGCTACGCAGCAGGCCGTCATGAGCCAGATGCAGAAGTTCAGCATGGCTGAAGACAAGAAGCAGTCACAGCTTAATGCCAGGACCATTGAACGTGAGAGAAGGGAAGATATCAGCAGCCGCAACATCGTTGATGAGATCGATCCTGCGCAGGACGTGCCTCAGGAAGTTTCACCTTCTGAACCCCGTGAATTTAGGAAGGTCGACGATTCAGCTACAGCTGAGGAAATAGAACTGTTTGCATATGCTCTCTCATTGGGAAGCGCTCTTGCTGATCCTTCTAAGATCGACAGTAAGGATATCATCAGGGCAGATGATTTCTCAGGCGATACGCTCAAGGTGCTCGCAGGCAACTTCCTTAAGATCTTTGACGGCAGGAAAGAGACTCTGTTTGCCAGGATGAGCGATTATTTCAGCAGGCTTACCATCAACGGCCAGCGTGCTGAGGATGTAATGCTCAGGGCTGTTGAGAATGCTGATAAGAGCCTTAATGTCGAAGTAAAACGCGATATGTATCTGACTTTGCTCTGTAAGGTCAGGACCGGCATCATCAATAAAGAGGAAGAGAATCTTATCCGTATGAGAGCTTCGGCCAGCAGCACCGATAAGGCTAAGATCGATGAGATGCTCAGACGGTTGAGTGATTATAAGCTCGAACTTCGCAACAAGATTGGAGAACTCTGATGCAGGATCTGCCGATAAGACTGGAGATGGTTTTGGAACAGGTAAAATGTGTCCGTAAGGACGAACGTTCCAGAAGGATCATTGATGTCGGTTCGGATCACGGGTTTCTCGCGATAAGGTGCCTCGAAGAAGACCTGGCAGGTACTGCCGTCTGTACGGAGATACATAATCCGCCTGCCAAAAGATCCTGCGATGCACTTGCTGAGGCCGGATTCGGTGATGTGTCTGAAGTCTATGTTACTGACGGACTTAAGGGCGTTCCTCTTCAGAACGGCGACGTTATAGTCATAGCCGGTATGGGCGGACTTAACATAATCGATATAATCACACGTGCCCTGAAAGATAATGGTTACCATGTTCTTGAGAATGTGACATTCGTCCTCCAGCCCCAGAAATCCAATGAGATCGTAAGAAATTACCTTGCAAAGACAGGATTCGTTTTTGAGGACGAGAGTGTTTGTTATGACAGGGATATATTTTATAATTGTATGCGTGTTGTGTTTAAGGGGATAAGTTCTGCACTGACGGCTGAAGAAGCATGCTACGGACCTGTCCTGCTTAAGAAATACTATGAAGGGGATACTGCCGTAAGTGATTATTTCGATCATCTGAACTCGCTTTTCGAAGTAAGGCAGAGAAGCAATCCGGTAGTTATGACGGCATTACAGGAGAGGAAAAGAAATGAACGTAAATGATATCGAGTTGTATTTAAACGAAGTTTTTCCGCAGGAAAATGCACTGGAATACGATAATGTAGGCCTTATCGCAGGTGACAGAGAGAAGGTCGTATCGGCGATCGTTGTATCTCTTGACCTTACGAGCAAAGCTATAGCAACGGCCAAATCATGCGGTGCGAACCTTATCGTTACTCATCATCCGATAATTTTCGGCGGCATCAAGGCCCTTACAATGGATGATTATGTCGGCAGAACGCTTGTAGAGCTTATCAAGTCAGGTATCTCTGTTATAAGCTGCCATACAAATCTCGATCTGACTGATGAATTCGGTAATCTGGCGATTGCTGAACTCTTAGGTGTGACAGATGCAAAGCATCTGGACGGAGCTGTCTGCGGAGTTGTTTATGAACTTGATTCCAATGAGCCTGTTACGCTCAAACAATACTGTCAGAAAGTTGCTCAAGACCTTAAGTGCAGCGGTCTTATCACGATCAACGATCCCCAGAACAGGGTCAGCAAAGTCTTTATCCAGGGCGGATCATTCGATGAGGATTCGGTTGATGCTATCCTGAAGAACAATGTGGATACGGTAATTTCCGGTGAGATCAAGCATCATGTCTGTGTCGGACTTGGCCAGATGGGTGTTAACACCATAATTGCAGGTCATTCTGCTACAGAACAGGCATATCTGCCCAAGATGGCAAAACTGCTTTCGGAGAAGTTCCCCGGAATAGACATTACTGTGAATTATAACAACGAAGTATCATCTATACTTTAATTGAGTTTATTATTAGAATAATTATGTTTTTCGGGCAGGCCGAGACGATCGCGGGCGCCATAGTGCGAAAGCACGGCGCATGAGGAAAGTCCGGGCTCCATAGGACAGGATGCCGGGCAGTTCCCGGTGAAGGCAACTTTAAGGAAAGTGCAACAGAAAAGAAAACCGCCCCACAAGGGTAAGGATGAAAAGGCGAGGTAAGAGCTCACCGGCGATGTGGAGACATATCGGCCTTGTAAACCCCATCCGGAGCAACGTCGAGGAAAGGTATATCGTGGTCCGCGAGCCTTAGGAGACGGCTTGAACGTTTTAGAGATATTACGTCTAGATAGATGATCGTCATATACAGAACCCGGCTTACCGGTCTGCACGAAGAACATAACCGCGCTATTAAATTTAGGGAGGATTTGGTAAATGTCAGCAGAGTCTTATTTGAGCAGAGGTGTATCACCCACAAAAGATGATGTTAAGGCAGCAGTAAAGAATCAGTCAAAGGGAGTTTTCCCCGGAGCATTCTGCAAGCTCATTGAAGATCTTGCAGGCGATCCCGAATACTGTACTGCTATCCATGCTGACGGTGCAGGAACCAAATCTTCCGTAGCTTACCTCATGTATAAAGAGACCGGCAGTTACGACTGGTTCAAGGGCCTTGCTCAGGACTCACTCGTAATGAACACTGACGACCTCGCTTGCTGCGGCGTTACCGAGAATCTCATGTTGTCCAATACCATCGGACGCAACGCTCACAGAGTAGACGGTAAGGCTATTGCGAAGGTTATCGAAGGTTACGATGAGATCATCGCAAAGCTCGCAGATCAGGGCATCAACATCACGATGTGCGGCGGTGAGACTGCAGACGTGGGCGACCTCGTAAAGACTCTTATCGTTGACTCAACTCTCGTAGCAAGAGCCAAGAGATCAGAAGTAATCAACGCAGCCAACATCAAGCCCGGCAACGTTATCGTAGGCCTCGCTTCTTTCGGTCAGGCCACATACGAAGACAAGTATAATTCAGGCATGTCTTCCAACGGTCTTACAGCTGCCCGTCACATGCTTCTTAACAAGCATTACTATGAGAACTATAAGGAATCTTTCTCTGACACATTGGGAGAGGATAAGGCATACTGCGGAAAGTATCTGCTCTCTGATAAGCTACCGGGAACAGACATTACAGTCGGTGAGGCCATCCTCGCTCCCACAAGAACATTCCTTCCCGTAATCTCCAAGGTTCTCGCATCTTACAGGGAGAATATCTACGGAATCATCCACTGCACAGGCGGCGGCCAGGCTAAGTGCCGTGACTTCGGTACAGGTGTCCGTTATGTTAAGGACAACATGTTTGATCTTCCTCCGCTTTTCCAGGCAATTTATGAATCCGGCGAGATCCCGATGAAGGAACTCTTCCAGGTATTCAACTGCGGACACAGGATCGAATTCTACTGTGACGAGTCTGTCGCTTCCAATATCATTGAGATCGCATCTTCATTTAACATCGAATCGAAGGTCGTAGGCCATGTCGAAATGTCTTCAAACGGTAACATAAATGAAGTCATTATAAAATCTCAGGGTCAGGAATTTGTCTATAATTAAATAAGAGTAGGTGCAATGCCTGCTCGAATAAATTAAAGGCAGGTATTGTTATGGACTCAGTCAAAAAGTATGTTGCCGAGTTTATCGGTACATTTACCCTTGTCCTCATCGGATGTGGTACGGCAATGCTCGTAGGATGTGACTCTGCTTCAGGCTGCGGTTATATCCTTACTGCTTTTGCTTTTGGTCTCGTTATCGTCGGAATGGCATATTGTGTAGGCAATGTTTCAGGTTGCCACATCAATCCTGCTGTTTCACTTGCATGCCTGATCGCAGGCCGTATGAAGGTTGGAGAGTTTTTGTTCTATGCGCTCTCACAGGTTCTCGGCGCTATCTGCGGTGCTGCATGCCTTAAGATCATTTTCAGCCTTGGTCAGGTCGAGGATAAGACCGGCGGCATGGGATCTAATGGTCTTGCAGGTGTAGGCGGCAACTTCGTTGCCGGTCTCCTGGTTGAGATCCTTCTTACATTCATTTTCGTTCTTGTTATCCTCGGAGTTACAGATTCCAATTATAAGCACGGCTCATTCGGCGGTGTCGTAATCGGTTTTGCTCTCGTTATGGTTCATATCCTCGGTATCGGACTTACGGGAACATCTGTTAACCCCGCCCGTTCCATTGGTCCTGCTATCTTTGCAGGTGGTGATGCTCTCATGTCTTTGTGGGTATTCATCGTAGGACCTTTCATCGGTGCAGCTTTAGCAGCTTTGCTCTATCTGTTCATCGGTAAGAAGAAGTCAGAATAACCTTACTGATTCATTATTAACCCGACCGGGTAAGAATGGGCTGTCTCATCAGAGGCAGCCCTTTCACTTTGGTTTTTTCGCCGAATTAAAAAAGCTGCTTCAAGCATAATTTGAAGCAGCCTCCATTATAAATTCAATTGCTGTCAGTATCAGATCTGGTTATCGCAATATGTTTTGTAATTGTTCTTAAGCTCAGTCATTGCGTTCTTCATGGCGAGCTGATATACGGAAGTCTTTTCCCAGTTGCCGGCCTTAACAGCTGTCTTGATCCTGGTGAAGATCGAATCCTGCTCGTCTGTATCCTTGGCAAGAAGGAGCTTCAAGTCGTTTATATCATTCCAGAGTTTATCGTCGTAAGAGACTGAACCGTCATCGGTTCTTGTGATGCTTCTGATAAGGGAGAGGTTAGCGGGGATGATCTTTTCCATGAGTTCCATCTCCCAGCGGACGAGCATTGCCTGATAGTAGGAGTTAAGGAGCTGCTCGTCGAAGACATTACCTCTGCAGAGGATCTCAGAAACGCCGGATTCCTTCAATGTCTGTAAAGAATCGTAAACCGTTGCGGCAGGGGTGCCGAAGAGTCTGTCTCTCTCATTGGAGTCCATGTCTTCGAAAATATCATCTTCACATCTGTAAAGTCTGTCTGTCTCAAGATAATCACTTGCCTCACCATAAGGCTTAACGAACTCTGCTTCGAGTGTCTTGGAATCCTTACCTGAATCAAGAGCATAGCTGATACCGTCGAGCATTGCCTGATATACAGAAGCCAGGCACAGATAGGTGTTAGTATGCGGGTTGGGAGCACGGAGCTCGAATCTTGTCGCATACTTGTTGTCTTCGCTCCTGACAAGACCTAAGAGAACTGATCTGTTACGCGAAGGTGTGAGGACGTCCATGCCGATCGAAGCTACGCAGTGTGTAGGAGCTTCAAATCCGGGTGTGAGACGCTCAAATGCATCAGTTGTTGCGGTAACGAACGGGTTAACAACTTTGCTGTAATGCTTCATGATTCCCATGAGTGAACCCCAGCCGAATCTGCTGAGGAAGTCAGACTTAGTATCTTCAGGTGCGAATAGGTTGATCTTCTTGCCGCTCTTTAAGTAAGCGACAGCATTTACGTGAGTATGCTCACCGGAACCTGCGACACCCGGAAGGGGCTTGGCATTGAAGCTGACATCAAGACCGTGAAGTCTGAAGATCTCCTTGATGATGATCCTTGCGATAAGTTCGTAGTCAGCGCCCTGGAGAGCATCTGAATATTTCCAGTCAACTTCGAGCTGTTCCATGATGAAGTGGAATTCGCCGGAAGAATTGAGGGAAGCCTTAACGCCGCCGACTTCCTTGTGTCCCATCTCAGGGTTGAAGCCGTATTTCTCGAGGATCATGATGACCTGCTCCAAAGCAGTTCTTACGACACCCTTTGTACGCTTCCAGTAAGATTCCTTGAGTTCCTGTGAGATAGAGAGCTGCTCTGTGCTGATGATCTCGTCAGGTGAGTTGACCCAGAACTCGAGCTCTGTAGCAGTGATCAGAGTTATATGGTCAAGGTCATCAGGCGTAAAGCCGTAGTCGGAACACAGAGCAGGATCGTTCAGGAAGCGGTCCCTGATCGTGTTCTGGAAGTATTCGGAACTCTTGCGAAGGATCGATCTGGAGCATACCTCATCGTCGTTATGCGTAAGGAAAGAGGGGATACGGAGTGTTCCGATCGGTCTTCCTGACTCAAAATCAATATGCTCGTAGTTATAGTCGATATACCAGATAACGTTTATATCCGGGATAAGGTCGACTTTACCGTCATTTAATGTTGCAATTCCGGGAAGTACAACGGAAGAACCGTCTGTTTGTACAGCTTTGCCTTCGAGATAGTTCTCAAGATTGTCAAGGAAATCTGATATCGGTATCTTCTCGTCAGTATCGTTGCCCATGAGGTCGACGGCTGCCAGAGATACGAATTTGATCTCGGGATGAGAAGATAATATGTTTCTCAAGTCCTGAGCTGAATGATTGTCAGCAGGGATGACATAGAGCAAATCGGGAATTACATGGAATTCAATCATAAATACAGACCTTCTTCTAAAATAATACGGAGATTGTATCACAACTATACTTTTTGAGTAAATGAAAGTAATATTTGGTTTTTATTTTCAAAAATCAATGTTTTAGCGTAATATATCGTTAGCAATGAAGTTTTGAGGTGAATTGATGTTCATTACGACATTGAAAAGCATTTTCGATATCGACAATGTCGGAAAAAGATGGCCCGTCCGTATTCTGTACCTGGTTACGGTCCTTCTGAATGCCGCTATCTACTTCAATCCGTGGGCTGATACTGATTTTACGCCTCTGTCCAACTGGATGATGAGCGTTTACAGTCTTACCGAGAATGAGACTGAGATGGCTGAGCATCTCATGAGCTCTATTCCGCTCTCTATGGGCAATATCGTATTCCTTGCTACCGTACTTATAGGCGAGATGATCCTTATTACAAGCGCTTATATCTATGCCGGCATTTATGTCAGACAATACAGGATTGAGAAGATAAGTTCTCTTGAAGATAACCCCGATTCCATTAATTACGCTGTTACGAGCATTCCTGATGAGCCTGTAAAGATCCCGAAAATGATCATCAGGATAATCATCCTGGTGCTTGTCACATCAATTGTTGCGCTTCCTATTATCACAATATCGTTCTATTTCTTTATCCTGACAATGCTGGGCCTTCCGTTTGTATTTACGGCTCCGGTTGCTTATCTGTCAGGGGACAAGGGGCTTTTTAAGTCGATCCCGTATGTAGCCAAGATGTCTCTCAGATACTATGCGGCAAACATGAGAGGCTTGGCGCTTGTCATCGTTGTCGCCATTATTGTTGACTTTGCGGTTCCTTATATTGCGAACGTGTCGCTCACGGCTTACTACATCCTGGATGCAGCTATTACGACATGGGTGTTCCTGTCATTTGCCAGGCTCGCGGCCCTTTCTTACTGCACTATGAAGGATTTCCCGCTGACCGGAGCGAGAAGACCTTATGCGATCTGACGGGGATGACAGTTCGATTATCTGTTCAAAGCAACAAGAAAAAGCCCGTTTTGATTAAAAAATCTTATAATCGCGCGATTGTTTTTACGCATATTTATATTTATTATTAGTGAGTTCAGATTATTTTTGGAGGTTCAACAGTATGGACGTAAATGAGAAAGCAATTAAGATGCATGAAGAGTGGGCCGGCAAGATCGAAGTAATTGCCACAGCTCCCGTTGGTTCCAAGGAAGAACTCGCTATCGCTTATACACCCGGTGTAGCAGCTCCCTGTCTTGAGATTCAGAAGGACGTTGACCTCTCTTATAAATACACAAGAAGACATAATCTCGTAGCTGTTGTTACTGACGGTACAGCAGTTCTCGGTTTGGGCGACATCGGTCCTGAGGCAGGTATGCCTGTTATGGAAGGTAAGTGTGCTCTGTTCAAGGCTTTCGGCGACGTTGACGCATTCCCTCTCTGCATCCGTTCAAAGGATGTTGACGAGATCGTTAACACAGTAGCACTTCTCGCAGGTTCTTTTGGTGGTGTAAACCTCGAGGATATCTCAGCTCCCAGATGTTTTGAGATCGAGAAGAAGCTCAAGGAGAGATGTGACATCCCGATCTTCCACGATGACCAGCACGGTACAGCTGTTATCACTCTTGCAGGTCTTACAAATGCTCTTAAGATCGTCGGCAAGAAGATGGAAGACATCCACGTTGTAGTTAACGGCGCAGGCGCTGCAGCTACAGCTATCACAAAGCTTTTGATCTCAAGAGGTCTTAAGAACGTTATCCTCTGCGACCGTAAGGGCGCTATCTATGAGGGAAGAGAAGGTCTTAACTCAGCTAAGGAAGAGATGGCTAAGATCACAAATCCCGAGAAGAAGGCAGGTTCTCTTGCAGACGTAATCGTTGGTGCTGACGTATTCATCGGCGTTTCCGCCCCCGGCGTTCTTACAAGCGAGATGGTTGCCACAATGGCTAAGGATCCTGTTGTTTTCGCTTGCGCTAACCCTGTACCTGAGATCCTTCCTGAAGAAGCTAAGAAGGCAGGTGTTGCTGTTATGGCTACAGGCCGTTCTGACTTCCCGAACCAGGTCAACAACGTTCTCGCATTCCCCGGTATCTTCCGTGGTGCTCTCGATGTAAGAGCTTCTGACATCAACGATGAGATGAAGATCGCTGCAGCCAACGCTATTGCAGGCATCGTTTCTGACGAAGAACTCAATCCTGATTACATCCTTCCTGATGCATTCGATGCAAGAGTAGGTAAGGCTGTTGCAGCCGCAGTTGCACAGGCAGCCCGCGATACAGGCGTAGCTAGAATATGAATAAACTGAATTAAAGCAACAATCTCCCGCAATTTTGTTGCGGGAGATTTTGCAATTTATAGTAAAGGAGTTTCCACATGATAGACGATTTAGAGCTTTTAAGACTTATTGAGAACAACGCCAGGCTCTCTTCTGAAGAGATTGCCGTTATGCTCGGTACGACCGCCGCGGATGTGGAAGCCGAAATCAAGCGCCTCAAGGATGAGAATATCATCCTTGGATATAACACGATAATTAACTGGGAGAAGCAGGCACCCGATAACTGCATCGGTATGATCGAGGTAAGGATCACACCCGTTAAGAACAAGGGTTACGACCATATCGCCCAGATCTTAAGCAAGTATGACAAGGTAACTGCATGCTACCTCATGAGCGGCGGATTCGATCTCATGATCATTTATGAGGACCGTACATTAAGAGATATCGCTACATTCGTTACTGAGAAGATCGCTACTATGGAAGGCGTTCTTTCCACGACAACACACTTCATCCTTAAGAAGTATAAGGCGAATGGTATAATCTATGATAATCCGAATACTGACGACAGGCAGGCTATCATCTTATGAGTTTTGATTACGAATCCAAGATCTCCAAAGCAGTACAGCAGGTTCCGCCGTCTGCTATAAGGAAGTTCTTTGATCTTGCCAATGAGATGAAGGGTCATGTGATCTCACTTTCCATAGGTGAGCCTGACTTTGTTACTCCCTGGACGATCAGAGAAGCTGCTATTAATTCAATTATCGACGGATATACCCATTATTCACCCAATTCCGGATATATTGATTCCAGAGTTGCCATAGCTGAATATCTGAAGAGAAGATACGGTGTTTCTTATGACGCCAAATCAGAGATCTTTATCACTGTAGGCGGATCTGAAGGCCTTGATCTTGCAGCCAGAGCCCTTATCAATCCCGGTGATGAGGTAATCGTTGTTGAGCCTTGCTTCGTTGCTTATAAGGCAACTGTAGAGTTTGCTCACGGTGTTCCCGTAATTGTCGAGACCAAGCCTGAGAATAACTATAAGCTCATGCCCGAGGAACTCGAAGCCGCAATTACAGATAAGACGAAGTATGTGATCGTAGGTTATCCTAACAATCCTACAGGTGCCGTCATGACACTTGAGGACTGGGCAAAAATCAAGGATGTACTTATGAGACACCCTGAGATCATCGTTCTTTCCGATGAACTTTACTGCGAGCTCAACTATCTTGACGGCAAGCCCGCATCTCTTACACAGTTTGCCGAGTTAAGAGACAGAGTTGTTATGGTCAACGGCTTTTCGAAGTCTTATGCCATGACAGGTTTCAGAGTAGGATACCTCGCAGGTCCGAAGGAGCTCATCTCTCCAATGGTAAAGATCCATCAGTACTGCATCATGTGCGCACCTTCGACATCACAGCTTGCTGTTATCGAAGCAGCAATGAATTCTGATGATGAAGTCAAGAAGATGCGTGATGAATATAACCACAGAAGAAGAATTATCGTTCAGGGCTTGAAAGACGCCGGCCTTGAATGCTTTACGCCTTACGGAGCTTTCTATGCTTTCCCGTGTATCAAGTCTACGGGAATGACATCAGAAGAGTTCTGTGAGAAGCTCCTGCTCGAAAAACATGTCGCCATCGTGCCCGGAAATGCTTTCGGCAAGTGTGGTGAAGGTTTTGTCCGTATCAGTTATGCCGCTTCTTTGGAAGACATCAAGGAAGCTATGAGACTAGTAAAAGAATTTGTTGAAGAACATAAGAGGTAATCAATGCTTGAATTTGACAACATAAGACTCGAACTTGAATCTTACGAAGTGCCTGTAGCTGAACTTAAGGATGCTCTTCACATTAACCGCGTATCCGATCAGATAAGCGAATATGAGAACCGCATGCAGGAACCTGATTTTTGGAACAACGTCGAAAAGGCGCAGGAGATACAGCAGACATTAGGCAGACTTAAAAAGAGGGTTGAGAGCTATAACTCTCTTGTTTCCGAGCGCGAAGACCTTTTAGCCCTCTGCGAACTTGCCAATGAGGAAGAAGATCTTGATTCTCTCGAAGAGCTGAAGGGCAGCACGGTTAAATTCAAAGAAGACTTCGAGAAGATGCGTCTTGAGACACTCCTTACAGGTCCTTACGATGCAAATAACGCCACTATCACGCTTCATGCAGGCGCAGGCGGTACGGAGGCTATGGACTGGTGTTCCATGCTCTACAGAATGTACACCAGATGGGCAGAGAGCCATGATTTTGCAGTAGAAGAACTCGATTACGTAGAAGGTGATACTGCAGGAATCCAGTCAGTATCTTTCATGATCAAGGGCGAGAATGCATACGGTTTCTTAAGATCCGAATTGGGCGTACACCGTCTTGTAAGAATCTCACCCTTCGATGCGGCAGGAAGAAGACACACTTCATTTGCTTCATGCGAAGTTATCCCTGAACTCGACCAGAAGACTGAAGACGATATCAAGATCGACATGACAGAAGTCCGTGTCGATACATACCGTGCAACGGGTAAGGGCGGACAGCACATCAACAAGACCGATACAGCAGTCCGTATGACACACAACCCTACGGGAATCGTTGTTTCCTGCCAGGCCGAGAGATCGCAGCTTCAGAATAAGGAAACATGTTTAAGAATGCTCAAGGCGAAGCTTTTTGCACTCGCTAGAGCATCTGAGATGGAGAAGATCGAAGACCTCAAGGGCAACCAGATGGAGATCGCATGGGGATCTCAGATCAGATCCTATGTTTTCTGTCCTTACACTCTCGTAAAAGACAACAGAACAGGCTACGAAGAAGTAGATGTTGACGCCGTAATGGACGGTATGCTTGACGGTTTCATAAATGCTTATCTGTCCGGTATGAAGAACGAGAAGTAATTATTTGTTGAATAGAATAGCTTAAAGATCCCGGAAGTTTTATTCCGGGATCTTTTGTTATGATCTGTTTGTCCGAAGTAAAAAGATGCATCTTCATTCGCATTAGCAGATAACCTGATATTTATTAGAAATATTTGCGAACTGGTTATGGGTCTTGTAATATTTATGCATAAGTATTCTATGTAGGAGAATTGTTATGCGCAGATACGGATTGAAGATTGCAGCTCTTTTGTTATCAGCAGTTTTTGTTTTTGCAATTTTTCCAAGTTTGAAAAGTAATGCGGATATGAATTACGCTTTTGACTCCGGCACAGGTACGCTTACTATTTCTGGTGATGGGGAAATAACATCTACTGATGTTTCAAATTCTGTTGGTCAATTAACAGATTTGAAAACTGTGATAATTAATACTGGTGTCACTTCTATTGGCGAATATGCTTTTTCAGACTGCAGAAGTCTAACAAGTGTAACGATTCCCAATAGCGTTACTTCAATTGGCAAATATGCTTTTTCAGATTGCAGAAGTCTAACAAGTGTAACGATTCCCAATAGCGTTACTTCAATTGGCGCATTTGCTTTTGTGTCTTGTAGAAGTCTTACAAGTGTGACAATTCCCAATAGCGTTACTTCAATTGGCGCAGTTGCTTTTGCAGGTTGCAGCAGTCTAACAAGTGTAACGATTCCCAATAGCGTTTATTATATAGATTTAAATACTTTTGCAGGTTGCAGCAGTCTAACAAGTGTAACGATTCCCAATAGCGTTACTTCAATTGGCGCATTTGCTTTTTTGTCTTGTAGTAGTCTTACAAGTGTGACAATTCCCAATAGCGTTACTTCAATTCGCGAACATGCTTTTTCAGAATGCAGCAGTCTTTCAGAGGTCGTAATATCCGGAATATGCATATGCGAGAGCGATGTGTTTGATGGCTGTTCAACTGATTTAAAAATACTTTGTTATTACGATGTCGCGTACTCAAGTGGGGGTCATGGAAAAATTACAGGTAATCTCAGAACATCCGGTGCTGATGAACTTACTTTAGAACCTGATCCTAACTATGTTGTAGATGAAGTTGTTATTACCGACCCGAATGGTGGTACACATAGTATTGTTGAAAAGGAAGGTAAGTACTATTTGCCGGTTATCGAATACGATAACTGGTTGGATGGCACTTACGAAGTTACCGCATCTTTTAAACTGGATCAAAAATTAGTTGAATTCTGTTCCGAAGACGGAACGGTCGTTCTTCAGTCGGGGAAAATCGATGTAACTACGATTCCTGCTTATAATGGTGAAACACCTACAAAACCTGCAGATGCTCAGTACACATACACATTTGCAGGTTGGACCGACGGTACAACTGTTTATGCCCCGACAGATGATCTTCCTGAAGTAACTGCAGATGCAACTTACACCGCAGTCTTTTCGAGCACGACAAATAAATATACGGTAAAGTTTATCGACGAGGACGGAAACGAATTACAGTCCTCAGAAATTGAATACAATCAGGTGCCTGCTTACAAAGGAGATACACCTGCAAAATCTGAAGATGAACAGTACACATATACTTTCGCAGGCTGGACAGACGGCACCAAAACATATGGTCCCACAGATGCTCTTCCTGCAGTAAAAGCTGATATTACATATACTGCAGTCTTTGATGAGGTTGTAAAACCTGAACCTGTTGTAGAACCGGATCCGGTTGTTGAACCTAAACCTGTAGTTGAACCTAAACCGGTTGTTGAACCTGAACCTGTTGAAGAATCCAAAACCATCCTTCCAAACGATTATTATGTAGACAGTATCGTTGGTGACGGATCTCAAGGTTCAATTGTAATAACTGTTAAGGCAAACGGGGATGTCGATAATTCGTTTGAATTGCTTGACAGGGTTGAAGCAGGCGGAAAAACACTTGCTGTAGGCAGCGATATTGATGTAAATCAGGGAAGTACGATTATCACGCTTAAGAAGTCATATATTGATACATTAACAGAGGGTCTGAATTCGATTACGGTATATTTCAAAGACGGCGGATCGATTACTGTTAACTTTAATGTTAAGAAGGCTGATGCGACCCCGGCTGCAAATGTTCCTTCTACAGGTGAAACAATGAGTATTTATACTTATATAGGAGTAGGATTGATGCTTTCAGCGGTATCTTTTGTCGGTTACAACGTAATGAAGAAGCGCGAAGAAGAGACCTGATAACCGTTTTAAAAGAAATTATAACGGGCTGTCTCTTAGTTGAGGCAGCCCTTCTAAGTTTTCTTCTTTCTGGGCGTGTTAATTGCCGGTCCCGGGATTAATGGGCGCTTGGGGTTGCACGTTGAATTGCCCCAACTTTTAATAATCCCGCTTCTTGGGGCAA